>NZ_JBATKE010000097.1:0-1548 GCF_049669105.1 Eudoraea sp. | reverse complement strand
TGCCGGAACAGCTTCCCTGGCTGGGGGTGGCCGATTGAAAGGTGACGCCGGCCGGCAAAGTGTCGACCAGGGTAACGTTGTTGGCCGTGCTCGGCCCGTTGTTGGTGACGATCAGGGTGTAGACCAGCGGCCCTCCGGCCGGCGCGGGATCGGGGTTGTCCGTTTTGGTCAGGGCCAGATCGGCGACGCCTTGAACCAGGGCGTTAACACTGAACTCCGAGGTATTGTCGCTCGAATCGGTTGCAGTGGCAGACACCCTGTCGCCCACGCTGATGCCGCTTGAAAGCAGAACTGCCTGCACCGAGCCGGCGGCCGGGTCGGCATCGGCCACGGGGCTGATATGCGGCCCGCTGCAGACGCCGTTGTCGACGCAGCTTCCCTGGTAGAGATACCCCTCGCCGGAGCCGCTGGGGTCTGCCGTCACCACCGGTGCGGCGGCGTTGTTGACCCGGAAGAATTCGACGGTGTCGCCGCTGCCGGCGGTGGCAACGATAGTAAAATCGGATCCGTTGGGGGTGATGCCGGTGATGACGGGGGCGGCTTTGTTGTTGTTGGCCCCGCCGGTCGCGCCCACCCCGTCGGATTCGAGATCGATGCCCAGGCCACCGTTCTCGAAAATGGCGTTGCCGGAGATGAGATTGAAATCAGTTGCCGAGCCATCGATCCAAACACCGTCGCCCGTGCTGTAGGCAATGACGTTCCCTTCGCCTGTAGCGCTGCCACCGATAATGTTATTTGTTGCCGTGTTGGAAATGGCGATACCATGACTGCCATTGCCGAGCGGGCTGGTCCCGTCGACCTGAGTTCCGATAAGATTCCCCAGTACCCGGTTCCCTGTGGTCCCGCCACCACCGATCCAAACACCAACGCCAGAGTTGCCGGAAATGACGTTTTCATCATCAGCTCCGCTTCCCCCGACCGTATTGTTGATGCAGTTGGCGATGCCGACGCCTTCGCGCTCGTTTCCGATGGCCACGGTCCCGGTGCGATCGGTTCCGATATAGTTTCCGATCACGCTATTTCCATCAGCCCGATACAACATAACGCCACGACCGGTGGTCCATTCGATGGCGTTGTAGTCATTGCCGGATATCAGGTTGCCTGTCCCCGGGGAACTGCCGCCGATGGTATTGCCTGTTGACAAATAGACGTAAACACCACTCCCGCTGTTTCCGAGGTCGGTGGAGCCCGTGGCGTCGGTGCCGATATAATTGCCCTCGATGGTGTTGCCACCGTTCGATGTCAGGTATATGCCGTCATAAGAGAACCGATTGATGACCAAGCCCCGAATCGTGCTGCTGCCACCGGTTACAGAAAGCCCCCTTACCGATGCGCCGGCGCTGTTGCCTTCCAGTTCGATTTCCGGCCCACGGCTGTTGGTGTTTCCCTGGTTGACGGTCTGGGTGGTGGCATCGATGATGGTGCCGGCCGCCGTTATTGTCGGCAACGCACTGTTTGGAGAGATGCGCCACCAGGAATCCGCACCGGCACTCTGATTTCCGGGGGCGGGAATGTTGAAGGAAATAGTCGTTCCCGGATTGCTGTTGG
>NZ_JBATKE010000096.1:0-54104 GCF_049669105.1 Eudoraea sp. | reverse complement strand
ACGGCAAAAATATTACATAAAAAAAAGCGACTTCCAAAACGGAGTCGCTTTTTTTTTTATATAGGGAACCGTATCAAAAAACACTCCTTATCAATAATATGTTTCGCCCTATAATTTGAAAATCTGTTTTATTGAATTATAACCGTTATTCATAAATTTGTTGCTAATAGGCTTTAGTCAAAACCAAAATCATGAAAAATCTGACCAGTATAATTTTGCTGCTATTTTTACTTATTATTTCTTGTACCCACACTCCTGACAATGACAATTTTTCGGAAATAATTAAAGACAGCCCCTTTATAAATGGTAAAATTGACTATTTAAATTCTCCATATGTTACAGCCGGGGATAGAGTATATATGGTGGGTCACCAAAATGGGTCATTCCCTGATTTGGGATGGCATGTTAAAGGCGAAATGGGCGGTATCTGGGATCACCCGATAAAATTAATGGACGGGTTTGAGGTAAGGCTGGATTGGCGAGATCAAAGTTTAAAATTGGATTCAGCAACTTCTTTTGTCAACTATCCATATGCCAATAAACATACCTATAATCTTAGTGAAAATAACCTACAAATTGAACGCTTTCAATTTGTGCCTGATGGCAAGGAAGGGCTTCTGATTCAATATAAATTGAAAAGCCTATCAGAAAAAACACAAAATTTTGACTTTATATTCAGCGGATTTTCCGATTTAAGACCTGTTTGGCTTGGAGAGCGAACAGGGATGATAGATAGTGAAGACAAGGCAGAATTTCTAAAGAATTCCGGTGCATGGCTTATAAAGGACAACAAAAATCCATGGTATGTGATTTTCGGCTCACATATGCAACCATCTGAATACAGTTTTGAAAAAAGTATTCATCATGGCCTGGGAGTATCAGGTAATTTGACCTATAAAATTTCCCTGGAACCCAATGAAATTAAAATAATAAATTTTACCATAGCCGGTTCTTATCAATCCAAAGAACAAGCATTAACTACTTATGATTCCATTCAAAATAAAAGTACCCATTACCTTATATCAAAAAAACAACGGTATAGTCAATTAGCAGAACAATCCAAGCTGACAATTCCCGACAAGGAATTGCAAAAGGCATTTGAATGGCTAAAATATAATTGTGATTGGTTAATTAGGGATGTTCCTGAAATTGGAAGAGGAATAACTGCAGGAATTCCTGATTATCCATGGTGGTTTGGGGTAGATAGTGAATATGCCTTACAAGGTTATATGGCTATTGGTCAATCAGATATCGTTTATCAAACAATTCATCTCCTGGATAGTGTTTCCAAAGCAGTTAATGGCAATGGCAGAATCCTTCACGAAATGTCTACAAATGGTGCTGTCTTTAACAAGGGAAATATTAACGAAACTCCGCAGTTTGCATCATTAATATGGCAGATATATCTATGGAACGGAGATTTACAATTTTTGGAAAAGTATTTCCCAACAGTTAAGAAAGGACTAAACTGGTTAATGTCTGAAAATGATTCTAACAAAAATCTTTTCCCCGATGGTTTCGGTATGATGGAAATACACGGCCTTGATAGTGAAATGATAGATGTAGCTGTTTATACCCAAAGAGCTTTTGCTGATGCTTCTAAAATGGCTAAAGAACTAAGAGAGGATTCATTAGCCTCAGATTATGGGAAAATAGCGCGCACTTTAAAAGACAAAATTAATATAGACTTTTGGTCTGAAGATTTTAACTCTTATGCAGACTTTATTGGAACAGATAAACAGGCTTTACATTTAATAGATGATGCAATAATAAGAGCAGACACCCTAAACAAGCCGTGGGCAATTGAGGAATTAGAAGAGACTAAAAAATCTATCATTAGGAACCCTTCTAAGGAACTAAGGCCATTTGTTCTGCATCATAACTGGGTAGTAAATACGCCAATGGAAATGAAAATCGCAGAGAATGATAAAGCAATAAAAGCGCTTCAAACATCTGAGAATTTTGTAAATCCTTTCGGTGTTTTTGTAACAGGTATAGACAGAGATGCTTCCGCAGGTTCTGATGACGGTTCCTTTAAAGGAAGTAAAATCTTTTCATATACAGGTGCAGTAATGACCCTTCCAACTGGTGTTCTGGCAATTGCAGAAAATAATTATGGAAGGCCCAATAATGCATTGAATTATCTTAAACGGATGACCCGCACATTTAGTTATGCCCTTCCAGGAAGTATTTATGAGGTTTCCCCAGATTATGGAATGATTACTCAAGCTTGGAATATCTATAGTTTTGCAATTCCAATAATTCATCAATTTTTCGGAATCAGACCCACGGCATCAGAAAAAAAGGTGCAGATTATGCTTCAAATGCCCGATGAATGGAATTCAGCAACTTTAGAAAATGTAATTATCGCAGAAAACAAAATTTCTGTTTTCTTTGAGAAAAAAGATAAAATAACCACCGTAAAAGTAACTCAAACAGAAAATGACTGGACATTGGAAATAGTGCTTCCAAAAATAGAAAATGGAAATTACGAGATAGTAAAAGGTAATGCAGAAATAACCACCACTGAAAATCAAATATTCTATCTTTCCAAAGACCCGGTCATTGAAGTTAAAACAGCCTCTGAATAATAATTGTAAAAATATGGATCTGTGTATAGCCTCTTAATAAAACTGTTATCATTGTCCTCATTATGAATTATTCTCAAAAATCTTATTCGATTAATGAAGCCAAAAAAAAGGCAGAAAGGTATTGCGCTTATCAGGATCGTTGCCATTTGGAGGTTATAACGAAATTACGTTCAATGCGAATGATTCCGGAGGCGATAGATCTTATAACCACTCATTTAATTCAAAATGATTTTTTAAATGAAGAACGATTTTCCAGGAGTTACGCCAGAGGAAAATTTAATGTAAAAAATTGGGGCAAAGGAAAAATCGTTGCAGAATTGAAACGACGAAACATATCAAAATTCAACATAAAACTGGCTTTGGAAGAGATAGATGAAGAAGATTATGTGCAAAAATTAGACTTGATAGCCCGAAAGAGATTAACACAAATTAAAGAACAGAATCTGCAAAAAAGGAGAAAAAAGTTGGCTGACTATTTATTATACAGGGGTTGGGAAATAAATTTGGTTTATTCAAAAATTACTGAACTTATATCCTAGAATATCAAATTTTCAATTTTTAATCGTTCCTAGAACAAAACACTTGTATTTAGGGCTGTATTTCGTAACTTTGCCGCTTAAATTAAATGATATGAAGCCAAAAGTTACAACAGAGTTTCATCACGGTCAGGCAAGAATATTCAAAAACCCGTTTTTGGAAAGTCTTACCAAAACAAATCCAACTCAAAATATCATTGTTTATGGACTTACCATCATTGCAATGATTTCCTTTACTTATATAAAAATAGGTTTATCTCCTATAGAAATTATAGGCCTTTTTATTACTGGTGTTTTCTTTTGGACATTTGCGGAATATATGTTACATCGCTTTGTTTTCCATTGGGTTACGGAAGCAAAATGGTCTCAGCGTTTTCATTTTGTTATGCATGGTTCACACCACCATTATCCGAGAGATGAAGAACGCTTGTTAATGCCTCCCGTTCCGGGCTTAATTATGGCAAGTGTTTTATTTCTTCTCTTTTATTCTATTTTCTGGGTGCTTGGAATATCTCAATTGTCCTTTGGTTTTTTTCCTGGATTTTTCACAGGTTATTTAATGTATTCATTTGTTCACAGGGCCACACACATCATGCGACCTCCAAAGAGATTCAAGAATTTATGGCAGCATCATAGTCTGCACCATTACAGATATCCTGATAAGGCCTTCGGTGTATCAAATACTTTTTGGGATAAAGTCTTTGGAACTATGCCTCCTGCTAAGGTAAAAGGGAAAAAAGAAGAATTGGCATAACTTAGAATTCTATTTTATTGCCTTCATTCTTTCGAAAGGTTTTGTTCTATCAAATAAGTATCTATAAGTGGTATGTATTTTACATATCTCACCTCCTACCTGCTTAACTACAATAATCATTTTTCTATTAAAATCACCAATTCCATTAATTTCAATAACTTCATATTGGTTGGATAGACTTTTAGCCATGTTATGAAATGCATGTATTATTCCGCCGTCCAGTCCTTTCCCCTGATGTGCCGGTACAACGCCAAATACAAATCCCAACATTTTTTTATTTCTTTTGCGCCACTTATGCCAAACAAATTTTAATTTCCCTATAAGATCTAACTTTCCGTTGACATATTTGAACCATTGATTTACTTCTGGAATATTTATGTAGAAGGCTACCGGTTCTCCCTTATAATAGGCAAACCAAATTATTTTTTCATCAATAATTGGCTTCAATTTATTCATCAGTAAATGCCCTTGTTCCCTGGATATGGCCGAAACTCCCTCATGATTAACCCATGCCTTGTTGTACATATCAATTATACTATCTGTTTGTTCTTCAAACTTTTCCATGTTAAAATGTTCAAACGAATAATCGGGATTACTGTTTACAATGGTGGCCTTTCGTTCTAATCTTGGATTCACATCTTCCTTTATTACTTTTAAAAAGGTATAGTGCTCAAAATAGGTCTGGAAACCATAATTTTCAAAAAGTGCCTTATAATAAGGAAAATTGTAATTGCATTGATAATTGGGTTCCAGTTCATACCCTTTGGTTAAAAGACCCCACCATTTGTCTCTTGCGCCAAAATTTATTGGTCCATCCATAAACTCAACGCCCTGGTCTAATAACCACTTTTTACTTACATCGAACAATATATTAGCAGCATTTTGATCATTAATACATTCAAAAAAACCTACCCCGCCAAAGGAATCAGTTTCACCCTTTGCAGAGGTTTTTCTTAAAATAAAAGCCGCAATACGACCGACAATTTTATCATCATTTAATAAAAGCCATCGGACACAGTTACCGCGTTCAAAGTTTTTATTGACTACAGGATCAAAAATATCTGCAATATCCTTATCTAGAGGTCTTATATATTGTTTTTGATTTTTGTAAAGATCAACTGGGAAAGAAACGAATCTTTTACAATCGCGGTGGGACTTTACTTCGACAAGATGCATTAAATACAATTAAAAGAAATGTAAACATAATCATAAATCGAAAGAAAAGATAAAGTGGTCATCAATTTTTATTTTAACAGCTTTCTAATATGAAATTAAAGTAATATCCTATTCGTCCTTTTTATTGCCTGGTCATTTTTCCAGTCAATCCATTGTTGCCCTCTAATTCTTCGCATCAGATTATCAAAATGTCTCATAAAAAAGACATTGTATACTGCTTTACTAAGATTTTTGGAGCTATGAGCAATCCCTCGTAAGCTCATTGAAAACCCGGGCGTTATATATTTCATATAATGCCAAAAACCTTCCGGTATATAGAGGACTTCTCCATGATTTAATTGGGTCCTAAATCCGCTGGCGTATTGCAAGGCGGGCCATTCGTCTAAATTTGGGTTAGAAAAATTTATACTTTCGTGCGTAATTAGTGAATGAGGTACTTTATAGAGAAATTTATTTTCAGTTTGGGAAAAAAGGATACATTCCTTTTTACCTTCGAAATGAAAATGGAAAATATTGGCAAGATCAATATCATAATGCATAAAAGTATGCGAATCCTTTCCTCCAAAAAACAACATTGGAAGACCTTTCATTAAGCGCAAACCAAAATCAGGATAAGAGAAATCTTTTTGGAGTTGTGGAGCTTCCTTGATTAAATTCCATAAAAATATTCTGTATTTCGTTGGTTGCTGTCGAATAAGATCTATGTAATCTGCCATCTTCATTTTGGCATGAGGCTCATTAAATCCATCCTTATAATCAACAGGCCTGTCGTCATACAGAGGCACTGTTATATCACCTGCGACCTGTTTCATATAATCAAAATTCCATTTAGAATAGGCCGGCCAATCTGTTATGAATTTTTCAATTACAACAGGTTTTTGAGGCTTATAATAGTTTTTTATAAAGTCCTCCCTGCTAATAGTTTTTACTCTTGGTATATCCTTTAAATGCAAAATCTAAGAGGTATATTAAATTTGAAAGTCGAAAAACCTAATAAAGGTTTCATGGTAATGATCTTGCTATGACAGGCTTCCTGGATTGGATTTCGCCTTTGCAAGTTCATTGCGCTCTATCTTATGTTCCGGTCTTGACCATTTTGGCTTTTCACCAATTGGTTGCAACTTCGATTCATTAGCTTCAACCGTCTTTGGTTGTGGTGCCTTAACAAATGGTTTTTGCGGAATAAGGCCTAATTGTTCAAACATATCCAAATCTTCATTTACATCAGGATTCGGGGTTGTCAACAGCTTATCACCGGCAAAAATCGAGTTGGCTCCTGCAAAAAAGCACATTGCCTGTCCTTCCCTGGTCATTTCTGTTCTGCCGGCGGATAATCTTACCTGGGTTTTAGGCATAACAATTCGGGTTGTAGCAACCATCCTTATCATATCCCAGATAGAAATAGGGTCAATGTCCTCCATGGGTGTACCTTCTACAGCTACCAGTGCATTAATAGGTACAGATTCCGGTTGAGGATTTAACGTAGATAAGGCTACTAGCATTCCTGCTCTGTCTTCTAATCTTTCGCCCATCCCAATAATACCTCCACTGCAAACAGTTACGTTGCTTTTCCTGACATTTTCAATAGTTTTTAATCTATCGTCGAAAGCCCTTGTTGATATTACATCCTTATAATAATCTTCAGATGTGTCCAGGTTGTGATTATAAGCATAAAGACCGGCTTCTGCCAATCGCCTTGCCTGATTTTCCGTTAGCATTCCTAACGTACAACAAACCTCCATATCCAGTTTATTGATGGTTCTTACCATTTCTAAAACCTGTTCAAATTCATGGCCGTCCTTTACATTACGCCACGCAGCTCCCATGCAAACTCTTGAACTTCCGGATTCTTTAGCCCGCAATGCTTGCGCCTTTACCTGCCGAACAGTCATCAAGTCATTGTTTTCAATATTTGTATGGTAACGTGCTGCCTGGGGGCAATAACCACAATCTTCAGGACAACCTCCGGTCTTAATGGAAAGTAAAGTAGATACCTGCACCGTATTCGGATCGTGAAACCTGCGATGTTCTGTGGCTGCTTCGTATAATAATTCCATCAAGGGTTTATTATATATTTCAAGAATCTCCTGTGTTGTCCAGTTATGTCGTTCTGCACCCATATGTAAGAATTTTATATAAACATCAAAAATAATCTTTAATCCGTAAAAAAAAGATAAATCAAATCTTAATTGTTGTGATCTTACCAGCTCAGTTTTTGGGGTTTTTCAATAAAATACTAACCGCATTTCCACCAAAGCCTACCGCATTTATAAGTACTCTGTTTATTTTCTGAGGTGGATTAAACTTCATAAAAGGAACCCCTGAAAATCTTTGATGCTGCAACATTAAAATAGCCATTTCTATGCTTAGCATTCCGGATGCACCAAAAGTATGTCCTACTTTCCATTTGTTTGTGGTAAGAGCGGGTTTGGAATTTCCGAAAACCTTCTGAATTGCAGCAAATTCTGCTGTATCCCCTTTTATAGTTCCCGGGGCATGCATGACAATAATATCAACTTCTTTACGATCTAGACCTCCTAAAGCCATAAGCATTGAATCTTGCAGACACTGAGCTTCTGCGGAAAGAGAAATATTATGTTCTAATGATTCTGTGGCAAATCCGAGACCTTCTATTATAGCAAGTGCGTTTTTCCCAATTCCAAATTCCAGACATGCAGCACCTGCCCCTTCACCCAGGACCATCGAGTTTTTTCCTTTATCAAGGTCAAGAGCTCTGCAGGGGTATTCGCTATTATCTTCCTGAGCATATATTTTTAAAGCCCTCATCTGAGCAATAGTAAAAGAGGTCAATGGTGCTTCACTGCCTCCTACAAGAAATTTTTCTGCCATGCCGCTTCTAAGCCATGCCACGCCATTTAAAATCGCATGCAGTGCTGTAGAACAAGTAATAGAGTGTGAAATGTTGGGGCCCTTTGACTTAAGATCATGGGCTATCCAAGAAGAAATATTTCCCAATGTGGTGGTCGGAGATGTTAAAACAGCGGTAGAACCCTTACGCAAAAACTCATTGTGATACTTTTCAAAAAGCCCTGTAGCACCGCGAGAGGAACCAATATTAACTCCAAAATTTTCATTTTCTCCCCAGCCTGCATATGCAACTGCTCGCCTGGCTGAAGAAATACCATAAAGGACACTATCATCCAGATTCTGATACTTGGAATTACTATTTCTAAGTATCTCTATTTCTAATCTTCCAGATTCTGACAAGGAACCTACCCATGCAGGCATATCACCAAAAGTCACTTTTTTAAAAAGATGATTTTCATGTTGATAACTGGCCCAAATATCCTCTTCATTATTCCCCAAAGGGGAAATGGAAGCAATTGATGTAATAGTAATAGGTTGAGCCACGGCATTCTTATTTAGAGTAAAAATAAAAGTTCTTACCTTGAATGTATAAAAACAATATGAAAAACAATGAACAATGAATTGTTGCCTGAACAGGGCTGGTGGAAACGAAATTGGTCATGGGCTGTCCCAGTAGGTGGGTGTTTGACTGTTCTGATAATTATAGGGGTTTCTATTGGTTCTATTTTTTTTGGAGTTACTTCTATGCTGGAAGATTCGGTCCCTTTGGAATACGCTCTTGAAAAAATCAACGCGGACCCTAACATCGTTGAACAAATGGGTTCTCCTATAGAAAAAAACGGAATAATTCAAGGGGAATTTAATTGGATCGATGATGAAAAAAATGCTAATATGAAAGTTCCTGTTAAGGGGCCTAAGGATACCGGGACTTTATTTATTAAAGCTACTGCTATAGGCGATAATTGGACCTATCATGAAATTAGGGTCGTTATACAGGATAATGAAGAGCTAAACCTCCTGGACGAAGAATGGGACTAAGGTTTTTTGTAAATCCTAAACTTCCGAATCCAACGCAAGTTCAATGATATCATATACCCGTTTTAACTGAGATGCAGTAATGGTATATGGTGCCAAAATATAGATTGTATTCCCTAATGGCCGCAAGAACACACCATGCGCCATAAAAAAATTAAACAAACGGTCACGTAATCTACCATAACGTTCCATTTTAATATTCAAGTCCAGTGCAAAGATGATTCCGCATTGACGAATTTCAGCCACCTTCGGATGTCCCTTAATTTTCAATCCAAACTCCTGATGAGATTTAATGACTCGCCGGATGTCTATTTGAATTTGTTCAGAGCGAAGTAATTCAATGCCAGCCAAGGCCGCCACACAAGCTAATGGATTTGCAGTATAGGTATGGCCATGGAAAAGTCCTTTAGCAATATCAGTGCTATAAAATGCGTCATAGACCTGCTGAGTGCATGAAGTTACACCCATAGGCATTAAACCGGCAGTAAGTGCTTTAGAAAGGCATATAATATCTGGCTTAACAGGTAAATGATCTGAGGCAAAATTCTTTCCCGTCTTACCAAATCCGGTCATGACCTCATCTGCAATTAGCAGGACCTGATGTTTTTTAAGCAATTCAATAATCATATTCAAGCCTTCTGCATCATGCATCTTCATAGCGGCTGCTCCCTGTACCAGAGGCTCATAGATAAATCCCGCTATATCGTTTTGACTAAGTCTTTCCGTTAGCTGAAGTAAAATATCTCCCACATTCTCTTTTGTTGGGGTCAGAATACGTTCTACTTTAATAAAATAATCTTCAAACGGACCATTATAAACGGAAAGTCCGGAGACGGACATAGCCCCAAACGTATCTCCATGAAAGCCCTCCTCAAAAGCCAGAAGTACTTTTCGTTTATTACCCTGATTATAATGATATTGTAAGGCCATTTTAATTCCAACCTCTGTAGCTGTAGAGCCATTGTCTGAAAAGAATATTTTCTGCTGATTAGAAGGTAATATATTTATTAACTCTTCTGATAACCTAATTGCTGGTTCATGGGTAAAACCACTAAATACTACCTGATCGAGTACTGCCATTTGGTGTTTTACCTTTTCAAGGATATATTCATTGCAATGTCCGTACATTGAAGTATACCAGGATGCAATACCATCTATGTATTCACCACCGTTTTCGTCGTACAGGATAGCCCCTTTCGCCTTTACTATACCCAGCATATCAGAATTAAGTTTATGCTGCGTAAGCGGGTGCCATATATGCTTTTTATCTCTCTCCGTTAAGTTTTTCAATATTTCAGATTATAATTGTCAGTTTTAATGACTGACCTTTGATTAAACTTAATCATAATAACACTCAAAGTGTTTTCAGCATTGGATAGAATTTAGCAGCATATTGTTTAATGAGGTGTTTATCAAAGTTAGTTTCCTCTTCAATCCTGCCCAATACCTTTACCCCTGTCTTTCTAATTATGATGCCTTCGGTGCTTGGATGTTCTTTGCCACTGAATATAACAGCCACGTTAAACCCTTTTTGCTTTAAACTTTCAATGGTTAACAATGAATGGTTAATACTTCCTAAATAATGCCTCGAAACTACTATTACCTGATAATTTTCTTTGATGATATCTAAAATGGTATCCTGTTCGTTTAAAGGGACCATTAAACCGCCTGCTCCTTCAATTACAAGATGATTTGTTGTTTGTGGCTCTATAATTTGGGTTATATCAATTGTAAGATTATCTATTTCTGCAGCCGCATGAGGACTCATTGGCGTTTTTAGGGCATAACTGTTCTGGTGGACCACGGTCTTCTTATTGGAAATCAATTCTTTGATCTTATGACTGTCCGAATGTTCAAGATCGCCTGCTTGTACAGGTTTCCAGTAATCTGCTTCCAAAGCCTCTGTGATAATCGCCGAGGCAATGGTCTTCCCGACATCCGTTGAAATACCGGTAACAAATATTCGCTTCATAGTACTTTACGGTTGGGTAATCATATTACACTTCAGACATTTATATTTCTTCTTTTCAAAAAATGGAAACAGCTTATTAATTATGCCCTTTCTGCTATAGTATACTTCAGATCTTTGTGCTTTACAATTTGGGCAGGTAATTAGATTTCCTTTGCTGTCCAGAGCATAACTTCTTATCTCATTATATATATTCAAAGCCCTGTCCTTATCCTTTGAGTAAACCTGCAACTTTACCCCACCAATAGCCTGACTTATCAAAGGATCTGTATTTATAGTGTTTTCGTCCTTTAAAAATACCCGAATGCCTTCAGACTCCAGTTTCCCTTTTATAATTTGTACATCAGCAGCATACTCAAATGCACCAAGCGTATAAAATTCCTGATTCATATCTTTTTAATTGCAAGTACTAATTGTTGTAATATAATGCAAATATCCTCTTTTGAATTAAAGCTATGCAAACAAAAACGTAAACGTTCCTCTCCTTCAGGCACGGTAGGAGATAGAATAGGCCTAAGGTCGAATGAATTTTTTTGGATTTCTTGCGCTATTTGCTTTACTTCATTATTTCCTTTAACAATACATGAATGAATGGCCGAGGAACTGGGAATAAATAAAGAAGAAATACCTAGAAGCTCCTTCTCCTTATTAAACAATGCAATATTTTCATGAAGCAATTCTCTCTCTTTAAATCCTGCGGGACTTTTCATAAACTGATATGCCGCCATAACAGTTGCTACAGAATGAGGTGGCAACCCGGTAGTATAAATAAAGCTTCTTGCAAAGTTCATTAAATATTTATTCAGGTCTGCACTTCCTAAAATTGCCGCGCCATGACATCCCAGGGCCTTACCAAAAGTGATAATCCTGGCAAAAACACCTTCCTGCAATTCCAATTCCTGAACCCTGCCGCTGCCATTTGAACCAAATAAGCCAATAGCATGCGCTTCATCAACAATCAGGTGACATTTGTATTTCTGGCATAATTCGGACAATGCTTTCAGGTCTGGTGAATCTCCATCCATTGAAAAAACAGATTCTGTAACTATATAAATTTCCCTATTGCCATTATTTGTGTCTTTTTCTTGTCCTCGCAGGATTTGCGATAATAAGTCATGAAGATCGTTATGTTTAAACTTATAATTCCGGGCATTACTCATTTTAATACCATCTCTAATACTGGCATGAATAAACTCGTCGTATAATATTATATCATCTCTTTGCGGCACTGACGAAAACAGGCCAATATTTGCATCATATCCCGAATTAAAAATCAAGGCCGAATCTGCCTTGTGTAGTTCCCTAAGTAGTTTTTCCGCCTCACTAAATAAAATACTGTTTCCCGTAAGCAACCTGGAGCCGGTAGCACCATTATAATTTATTCCCTGTTCAGAAAGAATACTAATTGCCTTTTCAAAAACAATCTGATTTTGTGCAATTCCTAAATAGTCATTAGATGAAAAATCAATTCCCAAATTACCTTCTGGCAAGGTTCTAAGTGCATTGATTTTCTCCCGTTTGGTTAATTTTTTATTTAATTTTTCCGGAAAATGACCCATTTCACAAATGTAGTATATCCTATTTTTAAATAGTATATTGAATCATAGAAACTCCAAACAATGACAATTCAAATTGGCCGTGTGCAAAGCAGATTGGAATTGAAACAAATTCTGTCCCTGCAGAAAAAAAACATTCCAAAGGCATTATCTATAAAAGAAATAGAACAGGAAGGTTTTCTAACTGTAACGCATTCCTTGGACTTATTGGATCGTATGAATAGCAGATGCCCACATATTATTGCCAAGGAAAATGATGAAGTTATTGGATATGCCTTGTGTATGCATCCTAAATTTAGTGATGAAATTGATATACTAAAACCTATGTTTGAAGAAATTAATTCTGTCTTGCCCCCTGGTGAAAAATTCATGGTAATGGGACAGGTTTGTATTCAGAAAGAATATCGGAAAAAGGGAGTTTTTCAGAAGCTTTACAAGAAAATGCAAGATGTTCTCAAGATAAATTACAATTGCATTATTACTGAGGTAGATGCATTAAATAAACGTTCACTTAACGCACACTTTGCGGTTGGTTTCATCGAACTTAAGAGTTATAATTACAATGGAAGGAAATGGTGTTTATTAGCCCTGAAATAAAAAAAGCCATACAAGTTGTATGGCCTTTTTATATATTTTTCAGAATACCTTAATCCGCAAGAACTATTAATTTGTTATCATTTAATTCTATTGTTCCACTATTAATATGGAGAATAGTTTTTCCATTTGAATCTTTGGTAAACTTATCTTTATACTCCTCCTCAATCTGAATCTCTCCTTGAATCTTCACCTCCCCTTCCTGAAGTATTGAAACTATGGGAGCATGGTTGGTAAGCATCTGAAATTCCCCGTTTATTCCGGGTACGGTTACAGAAATAACTTCACCAGCAAATAATACCGCTTCAGGAGATACAATTTCTAGGTACATAATTTAAATATTCTTATTAAGCTTCAGCCAACATTTTTTCACCGGCTTCAATCGCTTCTTCAATAGTTCCTTTAAGGTTAAATGCGGCTTCAGGCAAATGATCTAATTCCCCATCCATGATCATATTAAAGCCTTTTATGGTCTCCTTAATATCAACCAGAACACCAGGTATCCCGGTAAATTGTTCAGCTACGTGGAAGGGTTGCGATAAAAATCGCTGTACTCGTCGTGCCCTGCCAACTGCTAATTTATCTTCTTCCGACAGTTCTTCCATTCCGAGAATAGCAATAATATCCTGTAATTCCTTATAGTGCTGCAGAAGTTCTTTAACCCTTTGGGCACAGGCATAATGATCTTTTCCCAAGATCTCTTCGGTAAGAATTCTGGAAGTAGAATCCAGAGGATCCACCGCCGGATAAATACCAAGTTCTGCAATTTTCCTCGACAAAACAGTAGTAGCATCTAAATGGGCAAAAGTAGTTGCAGGCGCCGGGTCTGTTAAGTCATCCGCTGGCACGTATACCGCTTGTACTGAGGTGATGGAACCTCTTTTTGTTGATGTAATTCGTTCCTGCATTGTTCCCATTTCTGTGGCAAGAGTAGGCTGGTAACCTACCGCAGAAGGCATCCTCCCTAAAAGGGCAGATACTTCTGAACCTGCTTGGGTAAAACGGAAAATATTATCAACAAAAAACAGTACATCTTTACCTTGTCCTTCTCCTGCTCCATCCCTAAAATATTCAGCAATTGTAAGACCTGAAAGTGCTACCCTTGCACGAGCTCCCGGAGGTTCATTCATCTGACCAAAAACAAACGTCGCTTTGGATTCCTTCATAACTTTCTTATCAACCTTAGATAAGTCCCATCCGCCTTCTTCCATTGAATGCAAAAAGTCATCCCCGTATTTAATGATTCCGGATTCGAGCATTTCACGTAACAAATCATTTCCTTCTCTCGTACGCTCACCAACACCTGCGAATACCGAAAGACCGCCATGACCTTTAGCAATATTATTAATCAACTCCTGAATCAATACTGTTTTCCCTACACCGGCACCACCGAATAATCCAATTTTACCTCCTTTAGCATAAGGTTCAATAAGATCTATGACCTTTATTCCTGTAAATAGAACTTCGGTAGATGTAGATAAATCCTCAAATTTTGGAGCCTCTCTATGTATTGGAAGTCCGTTTTTACCTGACTTAGGTAAATTTCCCAGACCATCAATGGCATCTCCAATTACATTAAACAGACGTCCGTAAATATCTTCCCCAACTGGCATTTGAATGGCATTTCCTGTAGATAAAACTTCCGTACCCCTGCTCAAACCATCTGTAGAGTCCATAGATATAGACCTAATTGTATTTTCCCCAGTATGTGATTGAACTTCCAATACCAAAAGAGATCCATCCTTCTTGGTAATTTCCAGGGAATCATAAATTCTTGGCAGTTCTGCGCCAGATGGAAATTCTACGTCAATAACCGGTCCAATTATCTGGGATACTCTACCTGTAACTTTAGCCATTATGCAAGTATTTATATTTAAAAATTAGCGCTCTTTAAAAACAACCTAAGATCTTATATAAATTGATTGTTTTTTCAGGCTGCAAAGATATGTTTTTCTATTTTAAATAGAAATTGTTTTGCCTTATTTTCTGGACAATAAAAAAGCGCCTTAATAGCGGCGCTTTTTTTATAATAAGGTGATTGTTTACTGCAACGCAGGTGAATAATTTGTTGGATAATTACCTAAATCTAAAAGATTCCCCGAAGCTTCAAAATTTGAACCATACGTGGCATCTATGGCTTTCATAAAATCATTAGCTATTAATGCATAGCCTCTGGCTGTAGGATGAATACCATCCAATGAAAATGCTCCACCTGTTACCAAATTGGAGGTTAGGGTAAATTTGCCACTGGTAATACCGCCATTTGACAATTGCAGATATAAGGCATTAGCATCTACTAGAGCCAGACCTGCCGCATTTACGGTACTTGATATAGTTGCGTTAAAAGCTATAATGGCATCTGAGATCTCCACTTGTTCACTAGGAACCAGCACCCATTTATCGGATAAAGGTATAGCCACACCATTCACGGATAGCGGGTTGTTTGGGTCTGCCAGGGTACCGATGAAATTCGAGGCCGGTAAAACAATAAGATCTTCGGCCGTAGCTTGTCTAATTTTAGGCAGCCCCTCAAAAGCGGGGTTTATAGCTCCTAAATCTGTTAAACTTTCATCCTCAATTACTACCGCATTAGTAGCACTTGCCTCAAAATTAATAAGTCTTGCATTTGCCTCTTCCTCTGTAAAAAGTCCGGTTCCCTGTAAAGCGGCTAAGGCCGCCTGAATACCCCCGTTATAAGGCGCATACGCCTGATTAACCGCAGCGGCAGTACCTGCATCCAAAGGTACCGGATTATAAGGTACGGTAGTGAAATGCGGTATGTTGGCCACATCAGGAATATTAGCAACTACGCCTCCTGCACCTGAAGCTGTAAGCGTGGCGATCAACGCTCCGTAACTTTCGTTAAAACCTACTCCCGGAGGTCCGTTTACAGGGGTTATTTGATCCGTTCCGTCTCCTCCGGAGAGCGCATATCCCAAAACATCTTGTGCGCCAATCCATAATGAAAAGAAAGATGGCGCCTGGGTTACTGCCAATTGTAAAACACTGGCATCAGGAGTTGAGCCCGTCATTCGAATAAAATAAGGATTGGCCAGTCCTAATAAAAGATTTCCCAAATTACCATAACCTGGTGCCAGTAGATGAAAACTTTTTGCCCCGGGTACTCCCAAATTGTTAAAAGGACCCGCCGGATTGTTCAGGGCGATGTCTGTAGTAACCGTTACTGGGCCAATCAACGATTCTAAAGGAACCGGGCCAGCACCTCCAAAAACAAGTCTGGGATCAAATCCTGGAAGCCGATTACCTGCTAACGCCAATCCGCCAAAATTATCATTAGTCAGGGGTTGTGTAAAACTCCCCCCGCCTACAAGTTCAAATTGTTGTGATAAAATGTTAGGCAATGAATTATTTTGACCTGCGATAAATAAAGCTCCGTCTGTAAAACCTGCCGTCAAAGAATTGCCCAAAGCAACATAGTTCGAAAAATCGGCAGATCCCGGGATGGCAGCTGGCAACTCCACCTCTTCCTCGGTCATATCAAAATCTTCCTTATCATTACAAGCGGAAATTCCTATTAGACATGCCAAAAACCAGATATATTTTATTTTCATATTCATCATATTATAAAGTATTAATTGCCCAAGAAACATAATATATGGAGCCTATAAACCCAGTTCCAAAAGCAGTAAAATATTCATTTCCAAGAATATTGGTGCCACCTGCCTTAAATGTAGATTTTATACTAGGAACCCGATAATTAATCTGTACATCCAGGGTATGAAACTCAGGAACAACCCCATTACCAAAAGTTGCCTCCCAGAAATAATCATCACTAAATCTATAAGCTATATTAAATCCGAAATTTTCAAAAAGATCCTGGTTACCAAAAGAAGCTTTAAATTTATGTTCCGGCGTGTTGAAACTTGTCATAAAATCAGGATTGGCCTCCTGATCAAAATCCTGCTTTGTAAACGTATAGCTTCCGCCCAGCTCAAAATTTCCAAATACTTGTGCCGTTAAACCCAAGGATGCGCCATAGGAGTTTACATCCACATTAGAATTTGTATAGGCACTGTAGGCCTGAAAGTCATCATTACTTATTGCTGCCACGGAGAGTGAACCATCTCCAACAGTTCCGTAATAGGGTGCTATAACTACTTCCTGAGAAATGAAATCCTTATAGTTGTTATAATAAGTACTAAAATCTATAACCAAATTTCTTAATTTCCCCCTATATCCTACCTCAAAGGAGGTTACCTGTTCCGGTTTTACCAGATCGGGATTGGCGACTCTTAAATCAGCAGGGTCCCCAGTTACACCCAGTGTTTCCACAGAACTGAGAGAATATGAATTATTATACGCGGCAGCTCCCGTTTGGGTAATTGTTGCCGGCTGACCTAATGCTTGTCCACCGCCACTTACATCGTAGGGCCTGACGTATCTATCCAAGTTCTCCGGGGCAGAACCTACCAGGATGGCTCTTCCTGCGTTCAAGCCTATAAACAAATCCTGTGTCGTGGGATTCCTAAACCCTGTTTGCACTGAGGCTCTTACATTATGCTCACTATTGATCGTAAGTCCCGCGGATATTCTTGGTGAAAAGAAACCGTCAAAAAACTCTGATTTATCGTATCGAATAGATCCTGTGAGTTTGAGATTCATACTTTGATTTAACTCCAAATTCTTCTGGATTTGAGTGTAGATTCCGAATTCGGAATAATCAATGGGACCATCAAAATCCGTATATATTGTTCCGAAGGAATTTAAACTATACTGCCTGAAGGAACCTCCGATTTGGATATCTGCCCAATCAATTAAATGGCTAAAATTATAATTTCCATCGGCATGATAGTATTTAGAAGCATCTTTAAATTGAGACCCGGACGCTAGATCGGGATCCTTGATAACACTATTAAAAGCATTCTGAAATTCTGGTGATCCGGGAAGAAAACGGCCAGATTCTGCTTGTGCCCGCGCCGCAGCATGTGCCTCAGAATCCGTGGCGCCGCCTAAAGTTGCCTGTACATAGGTGCCGGTATATTCACCAAACCATGTATCATTATCTTTCCATCTATTATTGATATTTATTCCTGTAAAAACCATGTCGTAGGAATCCCCCGCTTTGTCCGCCACCAAATAACCCCTCAGAAAAAAATTATCGTTTCTAATTTCAAGCTTGTGCTGCTGTTGAAAAAACCCATTAATATTATATCTGTTAGTGCCCTGATAAATAGTTGATCCCGTGCCAACTTTACCTATATAGGAAATTTCAAGACTATTTCCCACAATGGGTCTGTAATACAAACCCCAATCCGCTTTGATACTTTCTGCATTATAATTGGTGAGATCTGCTTCATTATATCCGGTTCTGCTTACGTCTACGGATGGCACCAAAGCGTTAGCTCCTTCCGGCAATATACCAAGGCCCTCAAGTGTAACAGCTACACTTTTTATGTCAGCTGACACTTCATCGCCATATACGTTAATACCGTCATAATTCAGGTCTGCCCTGGTACGAGTAGGGTCAAACTTATCTATTTCGCTTGTAGCGGCCCAATCTGTTCCTTTGAGATAACCAAAGTTGACCTTAGCCGCAAATTTATCAGAAAACTTATATGCTGCCCTTATCCCAAAATCAGTATAGCTATTATCCCCAGCTGCCTCCTGTGAGGTAATTCCCTGTTTAATAGTTGCGCTAATTCCCGGATAATCAAATGGACTTTTACTGCGCATAAAAAGAATCCCATTAAAAGCATTTGCACCGTATAAAGCAGAGGATGCTCCCGGCAACAACTCAATGCTTTGTACATCCGCTTCAATTAAACCTACCAGATTGCCAATTGGAAAGTTCAATGCAGGCGTAGAATTATCCATACCATCTACCAACTGCATAAAACGGGTATTGGCAAAGGTGGCAAAACCACGGGTATTCACAGATTTAAAGGTTAAACTGTTGGTGTTAATATCAACCCCTTTTAAATTTTCCAATCCGCCGTAAAAATCAGCTGCGGTGGTATTCTTTATTGCTTCTAAACCTAAGCGTTCTACGGTAACCGGAGATTCAAAAATCCGTTCCGGTGTTCTGGAAGCTGAGATCACTACCTCATCCAAAAAAGTTTGTGCCTCACCAAGGATAACTGAAATAGTTTGATTATTCGCCGTAACATCAGCGGTTGCCTCAGAATACCCAATACTTGTTATCCTCAATTGAAAGGGAGGTACTTCAGAAGTTTCCAGAACAAAATTACCATCAAAATCGGCGGTTGTTCCAATCGTTTTCCCAACTATAACAACGTTGGCTCCAGGAACAGGTTGGCCATTTTCATCAGTTACATTTCCATTCACGGTTGTCTGCGAATAAACTCCTATGCCCAACATTAGTAGGGAAAAAAGAAAGATTCTTCTCATGTTAATTTTGAGTTAAATTAGTATGTAGCCAAGATACTGAATTTTTTAAATTGAAAATGTAAAAAGCGAATAAAGTATGCCTGCTAAATATTAATTTAGCAATTAAAACCCGTATAAACTTATAAATTCATAATTTCAATAAAAAAGGCGGTCATAAAAATGGCCGCCTTTTAATTATGATTTATAAAACTAAATTATTCTACCGTAACCGACTTGGCTAAATTTCGAGGTTGATCCACATTACATCCTCTCATTATTGCAATATGATAAGATAACAATTGCAGTGGTATAGTTGTCAAAAGCGGAGTGAGACATTCGATAGTTTCAGGCACCTCTATCACGTGGTCTGCCAGTTCTTTTACCTGTTCATCACCTTCCGTAACAATGGCTATAATTTTTCCCTTCCGGGATTTTATTTCCTGAATATTACTAACTACTTTCTCATAATGACCTTTATTGGTAGCAATTACAATAACAGGCATATGTTCATCAATAAGTGCAATAGGGCCGTGTTTCATCTCCGCGGCGGGATATCCCTCAGCATGTATATAACTTATTTCTTTAAGCTTAAGTGCTCCTTCAAGTGCTACGGGAAAGTTATAACCCCTGCCCAGATATAAGCAGTTTTCTGAATCCTTATATTCATTTGCAATTATTTCAATCAAGGGATTAGATTGAAGTGCTTTTTCGACTTTACCTGGTATATTATCTAACTCAGAAAGATATTCATGAAACTTAGATTCAGAAAATTTACCTTTTTCTTTTGCCAGTTTTAGCGCAATAAGCGTCAAAATCGTTATCTGAGTTGTAAATGCTTTGGTTGAAGCAACACCAATTTCCGGCCCGGCATGTGTATATGCCCCCGCATGAGTCTCACGTGCTATTGAAGAACCTACGACATTGCAGACTCCAAATACAAATGCTCCTTTCTCTTTGGCCAGCTTAATTGCCGCCAATGTATCTGCAGTTTCACCCGATTGCGAAATGGCAATAACCACATCTTTTTCTGTAATTACAGGATTTCTATATCTAAATTCTGATGCATATTCTACCTCAACAGGTATCCTTGCCAAATCTTCAAAAATATACTCTGCTACTAATCCAGCATGCCAGGAAGTTCCGCATGCTACAATAATTATCCTGTTTGCATTGAGAAATTTTTCAAGATTATCGTCAATCCCGGACATTTTTATTATATCCCGATCAACTAGCAATCGTCCTCTGTAAGTATCTTTTATAGCACTTGGTTGTTCATAAATTTCCTTTAACATAAAATGATCATACATCCCCTTTTCAATTTCTTCAAGATTAAATTGAAGCTCCTGCACCATTGGATAAGCTATGGCATCATTCTTTATTTTTCGAAGTTTAATTTCTTTTCCAAGACGAACTATGGCCATTTCCTGGTCTTCCAAATAAACCGCATTATTAGTAAATTCAATAAAAGGTGATGCATCAGAAGCAATAAAAAACTCATCTTCCCCAATACCTATTGCCAATGGACTCCCTAGTTTAGCAACCACAATTTCATCTGGCTTTTGAACATCAAATACAGCAATTGCATAAGCCCCAACAACCTGATTTAAAGCAATTTGAACGGCCTTGCCTAGTAAAACATTTTCCTTTGTCTTGACTTCTTCAATAAGATTGATCAAAACCTCTGTATCCGTGTCAGATTCGAAAGTATAACCCCTTTTGGTTAATTCTTGTTTTATGGATTCATAATTTTCTATAATCCCATTATGAATAATTACCAGATTTCCCGAATTTGAATAATGCGGATGTGAATTCACATCGTTTGGAACTCCATGAGTTGCCCATCTCGTATGTCCTATTCCAACAGTCCCATTTAGGGGAATATTAGCTTCTGATCGTTGTTTCAGATCTATAACTTTGCCTTTGGTTTTGGCCAGATTAATTCTATTCCCGTCGTATAATGCAATTCCAGCACTATCATACCCCCGGTATTCCAGACGTTCCAAACCTTTCATGATTATGGGATAAGCTTCCCTAAATCCTATATATCCAACAATTCCACACATATATTATAAATTAACCGATTAGGAGATGAGCAAATTTACAAGAAGAAAACAAAACTTTCCCCTAAATTCGGTTATATAACGATAAAATACTGTAAGTGGTATGTACTCAATTAATTTGACTCCGTATAGAATATCTCTAATTTTAGCTTCATATCCTCTTTTTCAACAGGAACATTATTGCCAAAAAGAACGGTGCTTAACGGGGTGATTGTGGCGGAAACCGGTAAATCTTCTTCAGAAATGTCAAGCACAGCATTTTTAGAAGTACTAATTGCCAGATCTGCAGTTATGGCCAGGCCGAGGGTAACATTTGTAGAATCTCGAATTATAATATCATTGATATGATTGGTTATTTTCAATTTATATTTAATTCCTTTATTATTCTCTTTTTCCAAAGACCCGTCATAATTTATATTAATTCTGTTTCTGAGGTCAGGATCACTTGCTACTCTAAGATCATATAAAGGGCTGTTTGTCTCAGTGTTATAAAGGTATAATGCGGGAGGTTCATTAATATTGCCAGCCATATCCAACGTTTCTCTGTCTACATAAAAGATGAGGTTGGCTTCATTTACAATCCAATTTTTTGCTTTGATCTCATTTAAAATATCTTCTCCGTTATTTTCCTCAAACAACTGGATTTCTGAATAGGACCCTGAACCTCCTTTAAGGTATATCCTATCTGCATTTTCGTTTGTATCTAGATCATTTGTAATCTCAGATGGAAATGGGGCATTTATTAAAGTGTTAACCGAATTGCCAATAATTGTACCAAAGGTTAAATCTCTGCTAATTAATGTCAATTGGTACTCCGCTTCTTCCTTAACTATTCCTTCATCTTCCTGCTTATCGTAATCATAAGTTATTGTAATTGTGGCATCAGTCACGTCAAGAATAAGCAGAATATCATCGGTGATAGCAGAAACAGATAAGTGCAACCCTCTAAGGAAATCACTAAAATTGGCCTGACTTAATAATTCTGTCTGGCCTTCTTTATCTAAAATGTTTTGTTGAAAAAAATCAGGATCTAAGGCCACCCGAATACCTGGTTGGATTCGCTCGGGTTCATTGAGTGATTCGTCTGCCTCCGTGTCGGGGTCGTCTTCAGGGAAAACCAGTGTTTCCTCATCTGATATAGTTACCTCCCCGTCATAAAGTACGTCAGAAACAAAATCCGGTGAAAATTCCTGAGTTGAATAGTATTCCTGTGATTCCAGAAACCCTGTATCCGGATCCAAATCTCTTAAAAAATACGTAGATCGTTCTACTTTGAAATTAAAAGGAGCTTCCCGGTTTCCGTAAATACTGTCAAGGTCAACTTTTCGTGGATACCTATTTATAGTATTCTCCGTATCTGTACTATCGCCTATCCCATCACCATCCGTATCTTCATTAAGCGGGTTTGTTCCGAGTATTCTTTCATCATTGTCGGTAAGGCCATCTCCATCACTATCACTGTTAGGATCCTCTGGGTCCACATCAAAAGTGTCTGGAACACCGTCAAGATCGCGATCACCATTTGGGTTTTGAAGATAAGGGATATAAAGAATTACTTCTTTTACAGTTTCATTCTCCTCAATCGCCGTCTCGTCTGGATCTGTTAGAGAATTATCTTCTCTTTGCTGGCTAGAAAGTCCAAATATTGGATTTCCAAAACCTCCTTGCAATCTTAGCTGGGAAGTAATACTCGCCTCGGTATTGCCAAAAAGTGGGTCATTATATATACCTATTTGGTATATTGGAAGTTTGTTTGTCTCAACAGCAGTGATTTTTTTGTTATATACAAAAACGTCATATACCGCTTTACTTGTTTTAAAAGGATCGTCTCCAATAAGACCATCTCCAATTGATGTAAGGTCTTCATCACACGAAACGGCGCTAAGCATAAGTACCAAAACTGCAATTGCAGAGAATACCAATTTTAATAAAATCTTCATGAGGCCTATTTTAAAACTTCAGTGCTATAAAAGTTCGCATATGCTTCTTCAAATTCCTGTAAAGAAACATATGGCAACAGAGGTTTTTGGAGGTTTGTAATATATTCACTTAAATCTTCTGAAATTTCTTCGGAGGCTAAAATAATGGCATCAGAAAAATCTACAGCAACTTTTAACAAATTATTATAGGTGGGAGACTCTAGATGGGAGATACTATCCTCAGTAATCCCATCAAATAATATTTTTTTGTTCATATTACCATCCAGATTTCCATCAAAACCTTTGCTATAAACTGAGGTTACTATTTTGCTGTCGGCAAATAGTGGTTCATCTGCGTAATAGGTTCTTAAATATAAGGGTAAAAGTGAAGCCAGCCAGCCATGAACATGGATAATATCCGGTGACCAATTTAATTTTTTTACTGTTTCCACTACGCCTTTTGCAAAGAATATCGCCCTTTCATCATTATCCGGGAATAGTACTCCATTCTCATCCGTAAAGGTAGCTTTGCGTTTAAAATACTCCTCATTATCTATAAAATAGACTTGTATTCGCTCCCGGGGTATTGAAGCAACTTTAATAATAAGCGGCATGTCCATATCATTGATGACTAGGTTCATACCAGAGAGTCTGATTACTTCATGCAACTGATGCCTCCGCTCATTGATATTGCCATATCTTGGCATAAATATTCTTATTTGGCCCTTTTTGCTATTAACCATCCTTGGCGTTTCGTAAGACATTAAGGAAACTTCATTCTCTGGTAAATAGGGCACTAATTCAGAAGATACAAACAATATCTTTTTACCATTCATAAAAAAATGTATTTTGTTTATCGGAAAAACATAGCTGCAAAATTACAAAAATAATGTAGAATAGCAGTAATTATAGTAAGTTTGCTGGCTTTTATAATTGATTATGTTGTTATTCCGTAGAAAAAAGGATTTAATAGCTCATTTGGCCGCATTAAAAAATACTTCAACATCTGTGGGTTTGGTTCCTACTATGGGAGCATTGCATGAAGGGCATCTAGCTATAGTCAAAAAAGCCATCTCTGAAACTAAAGTCGTTGTAGTCACTATTTTTGTAAATCCTACCCAATTTGATAATCAAGATGATTTAAACAAATATCCTGACACACTTGATTCAGATCTTGAAGCTCTAAAAACTATTTCAGAGGAGCTCATTGTTTTTGCCCCCGCAGTAACAGAATTATATTCAAACAACATCAGTTCAAAGGAATATGATTTTGATGGTTTAGATACAACAATGGAAGGTAAATTCAGATCGAATCATTTTTTGGGAGTGGCAACGGTTGTGGAAAAACTTTTTTCGATTGTTAAGCCAAATAAAGCCTATTTCGGAGAGAAGGATTTTCAGCAACTATTAATCATCAAAAAATTAATTGAAATAACCAATATGCCAATTGAAATTATTGGCTGCCCAATTGTCAGAGAACCTCACGGACTTGCTATGAGTTCCAGAAACGAAAGACTGCCAAAAGACTTAAGGGTTAAAGCCTCTTTTATCTATGAAACACTTTTGGCTGCCAAAGAAATATTTGGCATGAAAAGTGCTACATCCGTAATGAATTGGGTTAAAAATAAATTTGATAAACAGCCTGAATTCGATTTGGAATATATAAATATTACAGATCAGGATACTTTGAATCCAGTAAAAAGAAAACAAAAAAATACAAAATATAGGGCCTTTATAGCAGTTTATGTCAACGGGGTGCGCCTCATAGATAACATAGCCCTTAATTAATTAACTTTGTGCCATGCAAATAGAAGTTGTAAAATCTAAAATACATCGGGTTCGAGTTACCGGAGCTGACCTTAATTATATAGGAAGTATTACTATAGACGAAGATCTTATGGATGCTGCTAATATTATTCAAGGTGAAAAAGTGCAGATTGTCAATAATAATAATGGTGAACGATTGGAGACCTATGTTATTCCCGGACCAAGGGGTACGGGTGAACTAACACTAAATGGTGCCGCGGCCAGAAAAGTGGCGGTAGGTGATATTCTGATTTTGATTACATATGCCCGAATGGATATAGAAGAAGCTAAAAAATTCAATCCGGCTTTAGTTTTCCCTGATGAAGAAACTAATTTATTAAAATAGTCTTGACCAAAGAACTGAAAAAGATCTTAAAAATTATACTCCCAATTGCTTTGGGAGTTTTTTTAGTTTGGTATTCATATAGAATTACTTCTGAAGAGGACAGAATACAAATAATCAGGTACATTAGAGAAGCTGATCTGTTTTGGGTAGGAATCTCAGTATTTATAGGAGTTTTGAGCCATATATCCAGAGCTATCCGATGGAATTATCTTTTGGAACCCCTGGGGTATTCCCCAAAAGTGTCTAACAATATTTTCATTATTTTAATGGCTTACTTTGCTAATTTAGGCATCCCAAGGTCTGGAGAAGTATTAAGAGCAACGGCACTTGCAACCTACGAGGACGTTCCTTTCCAAAAAGGTTTTGGGACAATTGTTACCGAACGGGTTGTAGATTTGCTGATGTTACTACTCATAGTACTAATAGCCCTTTTTTCACAGACCGAAATAATACTTGCCTTCCTAAACGAAAAAGGTGTTGGCTTAACAACTACCCTAATTTTTCTTTGTGCGGGCTTTATAGGGCTATTATTTATCATGGGCTTTTTAAAACGTTCAAGTTCGAGATTTGCCATTAAAGTCAGGGACTTTATGAAAGGTTTATTAGACGGTGTTTTAAGTATATTCAAAATGAAACATAAATGGAATTTTGTCCTACACACTGTTTTTATTTGGAGTGCTTATGTTCTTATGTTTTGGGTTATAAAATTTACGGTGCCAGAAACTATTGATCTTTCATTTGGGCAATTATTAGTTGCCTTTGTTGGTGGTGCATTTGCAATGTCTACCACAAATGGAGGCATAGGCCTTTACCCTATCGCAGTAAGCAAATCCCTAAATATTTTTGGAATTACGGCTGTTTCCGGGAATGCATTTGGTTGGATTATGTGGATATCACAAACTCTTATGGTTGTGTTTTTTGGTGCAATATCTTTCCTGCTCTTACCGTTATTGAACAGGAATAAATAGCATAAAGCTGTTTTCAAATATATTCGCATGATACGTAATTTTTTTCTATTTGCTTCAATACTGTGCTGTACAGGTTTAAAAGCACAAATAACACAAGAGATTTTTGAATCTTTTAAACTGCAGGAGAGAAGGGATGTGAAATATTATATACCAGAAGATTACAGCCCTGAGAAAAAATATCCTGTAGCGGTTGTTCTCGACGGAGAATACCTTTTTGACCAGGTAGTTGCAAATTCTAAATTTTACAGCACTTTTCAAGGAACTCCAGAGACCATAATTGTTGGTGTTTTCCAGAAAGAAAATGATTTGAGATGGGAAGATTGCGCCTTTGAGGAAGACTCCGGACTTCCTGCAGAAAAAGGGAAATTATTTTTTGAATTTCTAGGAATGGAACTGATTCCTTACCTTAAAACAACTTACAATACAGCTCCTTTCACCATGTTTGTTGGTTATGATATTACGTCAAATTTTGGGAATTATTATTTATTCAAAGAAAAATCACTATTTAATGCTTTCATTAGCATATCGCCCTATCTGGCGCCTGAAATGGAGAACCGAGTACCGGCAAGACTTAATGAAATAAATCAGCAAATTTTTTATCATTTAATTGTTGGTGGAGAAAAGAATGATAGCAGAAATGCAATCTTGCAAATGGACAAGGCATTAAAAAGCATAGATAAAGTAGGTTTCAATTATCGTTTTGATGAATACCCAACAGCTAATGAGGTATCTATAGTAACCTATGGGATTGGGAAAGCCTGGGGAAATATGTTTGAAATGTTTAAACCAATTAGTCCAAAAGAATACAAAGAAAATATCCTTACATCTGAAGAACCCGTTTACAAATATTTAGATGATAAATATAATTCTATTGAAGAATTATTTGGGTTCAGGAAAGAAGTTGAATTAAATGATATTATGGCTATATATGCGGCAAGCAGGAAAAAAGATGATTTTGAGTCTTTAAAACCCCTGGCGGAATTGTGTAAAGAAGAATTTCCGGGTACAATGCTTGGATTCTACTTTGAAGGAGAATATTATGAAGCATTAGGAGAGGGCAAAAAAGCATTGCGAACTTTTGAGAAAGCCTTTGCGATGGAAGAGATCGATTTTCTGACAAAAGAAATGGCTTTGGAAAAAATGGACGCTTTAAAAGCAGACTTTGGCTTTTAAAACAATACCGCTGTATTATTTTTTATTTTAATATGGAATGCTATTTAAAGTATCAACATTCTTTTGATTTTTATAGTAACCACAATATCTTTAGCCAAAACCAGCTTAGGTTCAAATGGCTAAAACTAAAACAGCTTTTTTTTGTCAGAATTGCGGTACACAATATGCCAAATGGGTAGGACAATGTGGTGCCTGTAAGGAATGGAATACCATCGTGGAAGAAGTAATCCAAAAAGATAATGATATTCCCTGGCAAAGCGCCAAAGATACTAAGGCAATTACTTCCAAGCCTGTTTTGGTTGGACAGATCAATACTTCCAGGGAATTTAGACTAGACATTTGCGATAAAGAATTTAATAGGGTTTTAGGTGGAGGTTTGGTCCCTGGTTCACTGATTCTACTCGGTGGAGAACCCGGTATTGGTAAAAGCACATTGCTGCTGCAAATTGCGTTAAGACTTAACTTAAGGACCTTATACGTTTCGGGCGAGGAAAGTCTGAAGCAAATAAAAATGAGAGCAGAGAGGATTCATCCTAATAATCAGACCTGCTACATACTTACCGAAACCAAAACCCAAAATATTTTTAAACAGATAAATGATATTGCACCCGATATCGTAGTCATTGATTCCATTCAGACGCTCCACTCAGATTATATAGAATCTTCCGCGGGCAGTATATCTCAAATTCGTGAATGTGCTGCAGAACTTATAAGATTTGCCAAAGAAACGAATACACCTGTTATCTTAATAGGGCATATTACGAAGGATGGAAATATTGCAGGGCCTAAGATTTTGGAACATATGGTAGATACTGTCCTGCAATTTGAAGGCGATCGCAATTATGTTTACAGAATTTTAAGGGCGCTGAAGAATAGATTTGGTTCAACAGCAGAGCTGGGAATTTATGAAATGCAGGGAGATGGTCTTAGGGAAGTAAATAATCCATCGGAAGTATTGCTTTCAAAAAGTGATTCGGGACTTAGTGGAACAGCCATTGCTTCCACAGTAGAAGGCATGCGGCCTTTGATGATAGAAATTCAGGCTTTAGTGAGTTCAGCAGTCTATGGTACTCCTCAACGCTCTGCCACAGGATATAATGCTAAACGGCTGAATATGTTATTGGCTGTTTTAGAAAAAAGAGCGGGTTTTAGACTAGGGGCAAAAGATGTGTTTTTAAATATTACGGGGGGCATAACCGTAGACGATCCGGCTATAGATCTTGCAGTAATCGCTGCTATTTTGTCAAGCAATGCAGATATTCCAATTGAGAAAAATGTATGTTTTGCGGCAGAAATAGGCCTGGCCGGAGAAATAAGACCTGTGCAAAGAGTGGAACAAAGAATTCTTGAAGCCGATAAACTTGGGTTTTCTATAATTTTTGTTTCAAAGAATAATAAAATTGCACTTAAGAATACAAAAATAAATATTGAATTGGTCTCTAAAATTGAGGATGTGGTTAACAAACTCTTTAATTAAAAGAACTTTTAAAATATCCTTATTTAGCTTAAAAATTTATCCAACCTATAAATAATAATATACGCACTTAATAAATAAAACTAAGGTGCCGGATCAGGAATATTATTGTGAATAGATTCAATCCCCTTTATCAACTCATCGGAGAGATCAACTTCAATACTGGATATATTTTCCTCCAGTTGTTTCATGGACGTTGCACCAATAATATTACTGGTTACAAATGGTCTTGAATTTACAAATGCAAGTGCCATTTTGGTAAGTGAAAGATTATGCTCCTGGGCAAGTTGGTAATATTCCTGCGTAGCCCGGCTTGCATTGTCACTAATGTAGCGGTTATATGCCGGAAATAAGGTAATCCTAGCGTTTGCAGGCTTCATGCCTCCCATATACTTTCCACTAAGAACTCCAAATCCCAAAGGAGAATAGGCTAGAAGGCCAATATTTTCTCGTATTGAAATTTCCGAGAGCCCCACTTCAAACTGGCGGTTTAATAAATTATAGGGATTTTGAATGGTAATCATTCTGGGTAAGCTGGAGTGCACTTTACTTTCCTCTAAAAAACGCATGGTTCCCCATGGGGTTTCGTTGGAAAGTCCTACATGTCTTATTTTACCTTCAATAATCAGATCCCTCAGGGTTTCCAATACCTGGTGAATATTATCTTGCCAATGATCTGTCAGATCATGTTTATAACCTCTTTTTCCAAAATAGTTGGTAGCACGCTCCGGCCAATGCAATTGATATAAATCTATATAATCTGTTTGAAGTCGTTCCAAACTTCCTTCAACGGCTTCAATTAAGGATTCCCTTCTAAAACCTGTTGATCTGATAAACTTAGTAAAATCGGCCTTCCCCGCCATCTTGGTTCCTAGAATAATCTTGTCTCTCTTCCCTGTTTTTTTAAACCAGTTGCCAATAATTTTCTCGGTATCAGCATATCTGTCGGGATGTGCCGGAATAGGGTAAAGTTCCGCGGTGTCAAAAAAGTTTATTCCCTTATCAACTGCATAATCCATTTGCTGATGTCCTTCCTCTTCGGAATTCTGACGGCCCCAGGTCATTGTACCCAGACAAATCTTACTAACTTCTAAATCCGTATGAGGTAATTTTTTATATATCATAAGCAAACACTATTCTTTTTTGGCCCTACAAATTTAACAATTCCCACGTTTACATTTTGGTAAGAATACTTTAATTATTCATGCAATTCAATCAGAATAGGGCAATGATCACTGTGTTTTGCTTCCGAAAGTATAACAGAACGTTTTAGTCTATGCTCCAGAGAACGACTTACCATACCATAATCCAGACGCCATCCTTTATTATTATTGCGGGCATTTGCCCTGTAACTCCACCAGGTATAATGATGTGGTTCTTTGTTAAAAAAACGAAAGCTGTCTATAAACCCGCTTTCAATAAAACTACCAATCCATTCCCGTTCAACCGGTAAAAATCCCGATACATTTTTGTTTCTTACAGGATCGTGAATATCAATTGCCTGATGGCAAATATTGTAATCCCCGCAAATAATAAGGTTAGGGTAATCTGTTTTAATTCTATTTATATACGACTGCAGATCCGCCATATATTGCAATTTAAGATCCAATCTTGCCAAGTTGGTACCTGAAGGAAGGTACATACTCATAATAGAAACTCCATCAAAGTCTGCCCTGAGGTTCCTGCCCTCAAAATCCATATAGTCTATTCCTGTCCCATATTCTACATGGTTAGGCTTCTGCTTAGACAAAATCGCTACTCCGCTATATCCTTTCTTTTGGGCACTAAACCAATGATTATGAACATATCCGTTTTGTTCAAAGATGGATAGATCCAATTGTTCTTTCATGGCTTTGATTTCCTGAAGACAGATTACATCAGGATCTACCTGATTAAGCCATTCCATAAAACCCTTATTTAAGGCTGCCCTTATACCGTTTACATTGTATGAAACTATTTTCAAATCAATTTAATTTAATTTCAAAAATAGTGAATGTTTAAAGCAAGTTGCAAAGTGTATTTTAATATATAACTTAGGACAATCTCATTAGCATATCTTTTATACTTATTTTTAGACTGAAAATTAATTAATGAAATACTACATTCTATTTTTCATCTTTGTTTCCAATTATTTTTACGGGTATTCACAAGAATTGGAAAAGGATTCTATTACTTACCTCAAGGAAGTTATTATTTATAATCCAGGTAGAACCAATAAAACTCTTGGAATTACCCCATCGACAATTATTCGGGAAAAGGCCTTTCAAAATCACAGTCCGATAGATGTTGCCTCCTCAATAAATCAAATATCCGGAGTTTATCTGCTTTCAGGCGCGTTAAACACAAACCGTATCACCATTCGAGGTGTGGGTGCACGAACCCCATTTGGCACAGACAAATTGCGCCTATATTTTGAGGATATTCCTGTTACCAACGGAAATGGCTTTTCAACAATTGAGGCTTATGATCTGGAAAATCTTACTTCAATGGAGGTGATTAAAGGGCCCAAGGGAACTGCCTATGGCACAAATCTGGGTGGTGCAATACTTCTTAAAACTAAAAAACAAATTAATAAAGGAACTTCTTTTTCCAATAACTTTACCATAGGTTCTTATGGACTTATTAAAGACAATTTAAGTATTACACATTCCACAGATAGTCTGGAGTTTAATTTACGTTATAACCATTTAAATACTGAAGGCTATAGGGAGAACAGTAACTTTAACCGTGATGGTTTACTTCTGACAACAGCTGTTAAAGTTAACTCCAAGAGCTCAATTGCCATTTTGGCAAATTATATTGACTACACCGCTCAAATACCAAGTTCTTTAGGAATAACTGCTTTTACGGAAAACCCAAGACAAGCTGCTTTTACATGGAATCAGGCACAGGGATTCGAATCTAATAAATATACACTTCTGGGGCTCTCCTATAACTATAAAATAAGTAGCAAACTAGAGAATACTACAAGTCTATTTTACTCATATCTAGATCATTATGAAGCCCGCCCCTTTAATATTCTAGATGAGTTTACTAATAGTTATGGTTTCAGAACCCAATTTATTGGTCATTTTGGATATCAGGATAGAAAAGCGTCTTACTTATTTGGAGGAGAGCTCTACAAAGATGAATACGATTGGAAAACTTATGAGAATCTATATGAGGATAACAATGGAAATGGAAGTCTGCAGGGAAATGAACTTAGCCGCAATAAGGAATACCGAAGGCAATTTAATGCATTTGCCTCTCTGACACTGCCACTTGCCAAAAGATTCAATATGCAACTTGGTATAAACCTAAACAAAACGCATTACGATTACAGAGATTTATTTAACTCGGGGGAAGCTAATAAGAATGCAAAACGAAATTTTGATCTTATAGTAATGCCCAGTCTGGATTTGGTCTATTCCATAAGTGAAGGGAAACAGGTTTATGCAAATATTAGCAGGGGCTTCTCTAATCCGGGTTTGGAAGAAACACTTACACCTGAAGGAATAATAAACCCTGAGATAACCCAGGAAAAAGGCATAAATTATGAGCTTGGCACAAAACTTTTTCTTGCAAGGAACAAACTATGGTTGAACCTGGCTATATTCAGGATGCATATTAATGATTTATTGGTTTCACAGCGGATAGGAGAAGATCAATTTGTTGGTAAAAATGCCGGAACTACAAGGCATCAGGGCCTTGAATTAGATATTAATTATACTATCGATTTAAGCCCTAAATTACAAATCATTCCTTTTGCAAGTTATACTCTAAGTGATCATAAATTTGTTGATTTTGTAGATGGGGACAATGATTATTCAGGAAATCCTTTAACAGGTGTCCCAAGGAATAGAATAAATTTGGGACTGCGCTTTAACTATACAAAAGAATTTTATTGGAATACCACCTATCAATATGTAGATGGTATTCCACTAACAGATGCCAACACCCTGTATAGTGAACCCTACAATATTCTAAATACAAGACTGGGTTACAAAAAAGAGATCGTAAAGAATTTTTACATTTCTTTAGATTTAGGCATAAATAATATTTTTGATGTTAATTATGCCCAATCTGTATTAATCAATGCAGTAGGCTTTGGCGGAACAGAACCTCGCTATTATTACCCGGGGAATGACAGAAATTTTTATGTAAGTCTGGGGCTTAAATATCAACTATGAGCTAAACATTTGAATAAGACTTTATTCCGTTTTTTTCAACCAGTTCCTTATTCCAACTTCTTTGGCTATAGTTTCATTAACAGCACCTAAGGCTATTCTCTTCTGTTCCATGGTATCTCTATTGCGAATGGTAACTGTTTCGTCTTCCAGAGTTTGATGATCCACGGTAATGCAAAAAGGCGTCCCGGCAGCATCTTGCCTTCTATATCTCCGCCCTACGGCATCTTTTTCATCATAGACCACGTTGAAATCCCATTTCAGATCATCAATAATTTTATGTGCTATTTCGGGTAATCCATCCTTTTTAACAAGTGGCAGAACAGCTGCTTTGGTAGGCGCAAGTACCGCCGGAATTTTTAATACCGTTCGCGTAGTTCCATTCTCTAATTCCTCTTCCTTTAGGGAATTGGAAAAAACAGCAAGAAACATTCTATCTACCCCAATGGAAGTCTCCACTACGTATGGCACATAATTCTCATTGATCTCCGGATCAAAATATTGCAATTTTTTCCCTGAATATTTTTCATGGCTCGCAAGATCAAAATCTGTTCTGGAGTGTATCCCTTCAAGTTCTTTGAATCCAAACGGAAACTTAAATTCGATGTCAGTTGCAGCATCGGCGTAATGCGCCAGTTTTTCATGGTCGTGAAAACGATAATTCTCCTCACCCATCCCCAGAGATAAATGCCACTTCATGCGTAATTTTTTCCACTTTTCATACCATTCTATCTGTGTTCCCGGTTTAATAAAGAATTGCATCTCCATTTGTTCAAATTCCCTCATCCTGAATATAAATTGCCTTGCAACAATTTCATTTCTGAACGCCTTACCAATTTGTGCTATCCCAAATGGTATTTTCAGACGCCCGGATTTTTGAACATTAAGAAAATTTACGAATATGCCCTGGGCTGTTTCAGGTCTTAAATAAAGATCAGTGGCATTTTCCGCAGAAGCCCCTAATTTTGTTCCAAACATTAAATTAAATTGTTTAACATCTGTCCAGTTTTTAGACCCTGAAACGGGGCAAACTATTTCCAACTCTTCGATTAGATTCTTAACATCCTCTAAATCTTCAGCTTCCAAAGATCTGCCCAGGCGTTTGAGTATACTCTGCGCTTTTTCCCGATAGGCCAAAACGCGTGGATTAGTTGTCAGAAATTGGTCTTTGTCGAATGACTCACCAAATCGTTTTAGAGCTTTTTGAACTTCCTTATCAATTTTTGCTTCAATTTTGGCAACATAGTCCTCAACCAATACATCTGCACGATATCTTTTTTTAGAATCTTTGTTATCTATAAGCGGATCATTAAAAGCATCAACATGCCCGGATGCTTTCCAGGTAGTAGGGTGCATAAAAATTGCGGCATCAATACCAACAATATTCTCATGCATCTGCACCATGGCCTTCCACCAGTATTCTTTAATATTTTTTTTTAGTTCTGCTCCGTTCTGAGTATAGTCGTACACAGCACTCAAACCATCATATATTTCGCTTGATTGCACCACATAGCCATATTCCTTAGCATGTGAGATTACCTTTCTAAAGATGTCTTCTTGATTTGCCATCTGGCAAAAATAGAATATTATGGCATTTAATTTTTAAGACTTTGAAATAAAATGGAATAACACAAAAAAAACAGCCTTTATTTCAATTGAAATTCTGAAGATGACAGTAGTTTTTCATCTTCAAAAACATTAAGGGTGTAGGTGCCAGGTTCCAACGAACCTTCAGGAATTGTAATAAAATCACATACACTAATATCATCTCCGGCGGATATAAGTTCCACCCTTTTACTGTAAATATTTCCATTTACTGAAATAATATTTGCATTGTCCTCTATAACGCCCATATTAGGACCAAGAAACTGAAAGTAAATAATCTTTTCATTGTTTCTATCATTAGGGTTTCCTATTATAGTTACACATCCTCTGAGCTTTTCAATAGTTGATGCCTTGGTAGTTTTAATGGGTTTAGCGCTTCGCAATCTAAAGCCACTTCCTTCGGAATTTTGCAATTTTAAATAACTCTTTATTCGCAATTCCTTGTTAAGCTCTTTATTTTTCTCACGTAACAATGCTTCCGCTTCTGCAAGCGAACTACTTTTGCCCCTTAATTCTTCAATCATTTTGCGAGTCTCCTCATATTTATCGGAGAGTAACATATTATTGTACTTAAGAAAATTGTTTTTAAGTTTAAGACTATCGTGTTTTACTTCCAATTCACGAAGCTCTTTCTTGTATTCCTTTAATTTGGCAACGGTAAAGTTGAGTCTACCTACAGAATCCAACAGTTGCTGAACACGATATCTGGAATCTTGTAATTCTATTTCGTTGACCTCATTAAGCGCAGAAAGGCGGTCTACTTCAGTCTTCATAAGGGTTAAATCCTTTACAAGCAGCCCTTTTTCATCTTCCAGGTAGTTTATTTGAGTTCTGGATTGGGCATAACTATAGTAGAAAGCAATTAATATGCCTATAATTACCGCAACTAATGCAGCAAGTATGATCTTATAGTTAAATTTATTATCTTGAATATCCATTCAGATAGGCTAAGTAAATAAGATTAGGTTTATTAAAGATTTGTACTTTTCCAAGCTTTCAAATATAATAAATGATATCAACACGGTACTTCTACCGAGGTTGTGTTTTGGATGTAATGTTCAATTATATCGAGGAGAGCAGCTCTTGTGTACACTTTGTCGGAACCAAATACCACTTACCGAATACGATTTTATTGAGCAAAATGCAGTGGATACAATATTTTATGGCCGAATTGACATAAAAAAGGCCTCTGCGTTCCTTTTTTATTCAGATCAAGGGATTGTTAAAAATTTAATCCACTTTTTAAAGTATAAAAATCAACCTCAAATAGGGCAATTTTTAGGGGACTGGTATGGCCAGGTTCTAAAAGAAAGTAACGCACTAGACTATATTGATATTGTAATACCTGTTCCATTACATAAAATAAAGCTCAAAAAACGAGGGTATAATCAAGTATCCGGATTTGCAAAAAGAATTGCAGACCATCTTAATGCTGGTTATATGGAGCATATTCTTGTTAAAACAGCCAATACGCGTACCCAAACAAAAAAAAACAGGTTTTATCGCTGGAGGAGTATGCCAGATCTTTACAAAGTGACTAATCCAGATTTTTTATCTAACAAAAATGTATTATTGATTGATGATGTGATTACTACCGGTGCTACAATAGAAGCTTGTGCCCGGGCCATAAAAGAGGCGAAAGATGTTACTGTTTCAGTTGCTGCAATGGCGGTTGTTCCTTAATTTCACAATTCTTTAAATTAATTGTTTCTTTGCCTTATAGAAAAATCTAATGCCTCGAATACAGCGTATTTTATCCTTTTTTTTTCTAATTGCAGTTGTTCTGGCCGCTTTACAATGTGCCAGGAGAGGAACTCCTACTGGTGGACCCAAAGACAATACACCTCCGGTTTTATTAAAGGCAGAACCTGAAAACCTTACTACTGAATTCAAGGCAAAAAAAATCAAACTCTATTTTGATGAATATATCAAATTGGAGGATGTTCAAAATCAGCTTATCGTATCTCCCCCTCTAAAATATAATCCTGAAGTTACACCTCAGGGAGGGGCCAGCAAATATGTAGAAATCATTTTAAAAGATACTTTGTTGGAAAATACAACCTATACTTTAAATTTCGGACAGAGTATCGTAGATAATAATGAGGGAAATCCGAACAGCTTCTTAACATATGTTTTTTCTACAGGCACCTATATTGATTCATTAACGGTATCGGGGGTAGTTAAAGATGCCTTCAATAAAAAAGCAGATGAGTTTATCAGTGTTATGTTATACGAAATAGATACTGCGTATACCGATTCAACAACCTTTAATAAACCTCCCAATTATATAACAAATACGCTTGATAGTACCACTATCTTCCAACTTAAATACCTCAAAGCGGGAAAATATGCCATTATTGCTATCAAAGATGAATCTAAAAACAATGTATTCGATCAGAATACTGATAAAATAGGCTTTATTGAAGACACCGTATCACTGCCAACGGATACTGTTTATCTTCTTAATCTTTTTAAAGAGATCCCTAACTATAGTTTAAAGACACCAAATTATGCGGCGGCTAACAAAATTATATTTGGCTATTCTGGTGGTGATGTAAAATTAGATATTGAAGCTTTAACGGAATTCCCCGATTCTATAAGCACTCTTGTTGTCAAAGATCCTGAAAAAGATACGCTTAACTATTGGTTCACCCCTTTTGAAATAGATTCTATCATTTTTAAGGTGACTAATGAGAGATTGAGGAAAATTGATACGTTTACGGTAAAAACAAGAAAACTGGCTGCCGATTCTTTAATGCTTAGTCCCAGTCATCGAAGCAAAATAAACTTCGCTGATGAATTCTTTATCACATCCAGTATTCCGGTTGTTGCTATAGACACAACAAAGATGGCTATTTTCAACAGGGATACCATAGCAGTTAATTTCAAAGCTCAATTAGACACCGCAAAAAACCGGATGCTTATGGACTTTGAAAAAGAGGCTGATGAGATCTATTTTCTAAATTTGCTTCCTAATTCTATTACAGACTTCTTCGGGGAAACTAATGATACCATTAACTATAGATTATCTACCGGCGGGTATGCTGATTTTGGCAATTTGCGCTTGAATTTAGCAGGTGAAATAACTTATCCCATTATAGTACAATTAACCGATGCAAAAGAGAAATTATACAGGGAAATATATGTGTCCGAAGCGAAGGCCCTGGATTTTAATACCCTTGAGCCCGGAAATTATCTTGTCCGGATTATTTTTGATAGCAATGGAAATGGGAAATGGGATACAGGAAATTATTTAAAGAAGATTCAACCAGAAAAAATTATCTACTACCCAAGTGTTATTGAAATGCGGGCCAATTGGGAAAAAATTGAAACATTTACTGTTTTAGACTAAAATGATCTCTATCCTCTAAAAATTTAAATCGGGCCCTTAAATCCTTTAAATGTTTCAAGCTTAATGAAGCATAGAGAACCTCATCTTTTTTAGAGAAAACTATCTGATTTCCCAAAGGGTCATATAGGGCTGAATGGCCAGGGTATCTATGTGTATTATTATCCTCACCCAATCTATTAACCCCAATACAATAGCTCATGTTTTCAATAGCCCTTGCTTTCAATAAGGTATCCCAGGCTTCAATTCTGGGTTCAGGCCAATTGGCCACAAAAAGCAAAACATTATAATCTCCTTTATATCTCGACCATACCGGAAATCTAAGGTCATAGCATATTAAAGGGCAAATACGGAATCCTTTATAAGAAATTACCAATCTCTTTGTCCCTGAACCATATACCTTATCCTCTCCGGCAAATGTAAAAGTATGTTTCTTATCATAGCTCTTGGATGTACCGTCAGGATATATAAAAAAAAGGCGGTTTGTAAAGTTGTTTTTTTTCTTAAATGAAATACTCCCAACCAAAGCCATGTTTTTTTCTCTGGCTGTTTCTTTCATCCATTTTACGGTAATTTCTCCCTCCTTGGCATTTACTCTTTCCGGATTCATGGTAAATCCGGTTGTGAACATTTCTGGCAGGATAATCATATCCGTATCGTTTGGAATCTCCCTTATTTTTTCGGAAAACAAATGTCTATTCTCCAAAGGATTCTCCCATATTAATGCGGTTTGTATCAACGCTATTTTAAGTATATTTTGCTCAATCATTACAAAATATCATTTTTGTCCAGAAGAGATATAATACCTGGGAATCCCTGCATTTTAGCATGATCCAGGGCTGTATTTCCCCGTGTATCTTTCATGGATGTATCTGCGCCATATTCCAGTAACAGCTTTACTAATTCTTCCTTATTAAAGGTAGCAGCATAAATTAGACAAGTGCCACCCATCTCATTCCTGACATTTACATTGGCCCCTCTGTTTATTAAATCCTTGGCTATTTGGATTAAGCCTTTAAAACTAGTCCCCATTAGCGCAGTATTACCGGAAGCATCTTTAGCATCAATTTTAGCTCCCTGGTCCAGTAGGAAGTTCCCAATCGCTCTATGATCATAATATGTTGCAAGAATTAAAGGAGTTGATCCCCTCTGATCTAAAGAATTTACCAGGTAAGGGAATTCTGTAACCAATTCTTTAACTGTTTCAATATTTCCTTTTCTTATTTCGTTGAAAAAAGTTGTAACTGTGTCTTCCATAAGAATTAAATGTATAAAAAAACTACCACTATTGGATCATACAAATGGTTACAGTTATTAATAAATTATCGTATTCCCGGTGAATAATCTTCAGGTGCATTCTGTGGTAAATTTAAAGTCTCGGAACCTCCTGTATCATTATAAATGGTCCATTCACTAAATGTAAAGACAGAGTTCCCGGTCATAATATTTATATTCCTTTCGGCTTTTCCATCCTCAAATTCATGATTTGTGCCGGAACCATCTTCTCCTATGACTCCAAAGATATCAATTACAGTTCCAAAAGGGTCTATCAGTACTAAATTGTCATCGCCATTAGAATCTGCCGGGCTATTGGTTCCTAGTTCAAAATCAGGAGGAAAACCGTATATAGTTTCAAATTCCATTGCGTTTGGTGAGAAAACCAAGGTGCTATTTGAATCTATTATTATCCCTGAAAGATTTATTTCAGATCCTGAAGTAACATTAGCATTCGTGTATCTTAATAAAAACCAACCATCTAATTGAATTTGATTGTTACCCGCGTTGTAAAGTTCAATAAATCGGGCTTCAGCATTATTATTGGGATCAGCTATCTCAGATATAAATATTTGGTCAGATGTCAAAAGAACTTCTGAATCTGCACAACCTTCATTTTGCATATCCATATCATTTAATTTGCGAATGATTAACTGATAATCATTATTTTCTCTGTAAAGAACCGCAGTTAGGGATCCATTACCCGAAGGTAATATTGTATCCTGAAAATCTGAATATCCACTATTTAATAATTCAATCATACCACCATTGCAATCCGTGAGATTCCTTACGGTTTCCTCCTCCGGAAGAGCAAAAGTTAAGCTTTGTTCCTCCGCTATTACCTCCAAATTTTCCAGTTGTATTAAAGTGCTTATTAAGTCTTCGCTTAGTTCTGATATGGAGATAATTTTAGGAACCAAATTACTAATGGGATCACATGAAAGAAACAGATGATCCCATACCGCCGTAGCTGGCAGCCTTCCTATACTTAAATTCCCAAAAGACGTGAACACGCCTCCCAGCTTGTAAACACCTTTACTCTTCCCTAAATATAGCCCCTTCAGTTTAATATAAACTTTTCTTCCCAACTCATAAAATAAGTAAGAATCCCTGAGGTCTATATCTATTTGAAAGCCTGCTGTTGCGTTTATTGGATCATCTTGTATATGAAGTGTGCTAAAAAAATTTCCCGCCTGATCTGATGAGATAACATAACCCTCAATTACTAAATCTTGTTGTATTTGAATTACTTCTCCTTCAAATAAATTTTTGACCTTATCAAAAGTAACATTAGCCATTAATTGATTATCACAGGGGGTTTCCGGGCTCTTAAAATCAGGATCCTTTACACAACTGAAAATTAAAAGCAAACAATAATATTTTAGCAAAAAAGCTGGTTTAAATTTCTTTGTGCTTTTCATTTTAATAACTATTCATATCCATTTAGTTGACTCTGTTTTATCTTAAAAGCTTATGGCAAGGTTCAAAAAATAAGTCCGTCCATAACCAAACCAATATTTAGGGCCAAATGATGGTGAACCACTCAAATTGTCCTGAACTAATTGTCTGTAATTACCATTTCTATTTTGCTCATAACCTCCGGTTCTAAAAACTGTATTAAATACATTGTTTACACCCACAAATACACTTAGGTATTTACCATTGAGCAACCAGGATTTACCTCCTACAAGATTTAAGAGATAAATATCACCCAAAGGTTTTTGCTTTAAGATTCTATCAACATTATCCGGTGTGGCACTATCAAATGGTTGACCTGTCTCGGGATTCAAATAAAAACTCCTGGTTCTTCTTATAGCTGATATACTGGCGTAATTATCAGACAGATAATTGATTTTGGTACTAATCCACCAGAACTTGGGATCTCTGTATTCCACTCCCAAAGAAAGTGCCCTTTGGGGTCCGGTTGGTAGTTTATAGTTTTTAATTTTTGCTATTCCCAAGTCTTTTGTTCCTTCAATATTGATTAAATCATCTTCATCCCCTGCAGTATCAAAATTTATTGCCAGATTGGGATCACTGGCATAAACATGCTTCCCCAGGGCAAAGGCCGCAGATAAATTTACAGATGAAGATAGCTGATAAGACAAACCCAACTCTATTCCCATATTAAGTTTATCAAGATCAGTAATTACTTCTTGTACAAAATCTGAACCTACTCCTGCATCAACAAAGAAAAAATTAATATCAGTAAGCTTTTGAAAACGAGTATAAAAACAGGTTAATCTTCCAATAAGGTTTGGAAACCTGGTAACGTAATTTATATCAAAACTCGTGATTTTCTCGCTATTTAAATTGGGGACGATTGCATTGTTCTCCCTCGGGTTTATAAAGGTATTTACCAGTAAAGGGGCTCTATTTAAGAGTATTCCATTTGTAATAATCCATTGTCTCCCATTAAATTTATAAGTAAATCCGCCTTTAATCCCATAATTACTGAATTGAACGGGCTTACTTTTTCCCATTGAATTTTCGGGGAAGCGTTCATTTAAAAAATATCCATTTCTCTGGTTCCTTGAATTGGTATAGTTAGCCGCTATGAAAAAGTTCCATTTACTTTTAAGCATACTCATCTGGGCAAAAGCATCAAATACTTGATAATTGAGCGTGTAATCATAATTAAAGGTATCTCCCTTACCCTTTTTTAATTGCCCATTTACATCATTTCGAGTTTCTGAAAAAGGATCTCTATCTGCATGATAATCTGCCCCTAACAGATCACTGATTTTAGCAAAGCTATTGGAAATAGTGTTCCTAAAAGACAAATTCATGTCTATAGAAATCACATCATTAGGCTTAATATTAAAGGTAGTATTTAGAGTTAATTGTTTGTCCGCGCTAGTATCGTCATATAAAATATATGCGGCCAGACCATTTTCTGAGTTTGTTGAATTTGCTCTATAAAGATTTTCCCATTGTAATTGAGGATTTAACAAAAAAGCTTTTTTAGCCAGATTAGCATTTAAAAAATTCGCGCCAATAGGGCTATTTATGTAAAAACTAGGTAAATATCTAAAATAGGTGGGGTCCGGATTAGGAGCATTAAAATAACCTATCCTACTTTTTGAAAAGCTGCCAGATTGGTAAGAAATTCCTGCATTGATACGAAGTTTTCGAAATTTACCGTAATAGTTAATCATAACTATAGGCTCCATAATTTTGCGTTCCCTTGAATTGCGATAGTCTCCGTTCTGAAAGCCCCAATTGGGGTTGTACTTATTTCCGGCTAAGTGATATACCTCTTCGGTTATAGCTGCAGAACTGCCACGGCGATTGGAAGAAAGAATTCCCGTAAAAAGTAAACTATTATTAGTATTGAATTGATACTCCATTGCGCCATATACGGAAAAGGCATCATACATTGTTCCGTTTATAAAACCTTCCTTTGCCCATCTTCTAGAGGCTGCAAGAGAATAGATAAAATTACCCTTAGTCCTCCTGGAGGTATAACTTGCCATAATACGCCCGGAATAAGTCCGGTTAGAAAGGGAACCAGACAATCTAAATCCAGGGCGAAGTCCTGATGGTCTTGTGTCTATATTAGTAATTCCCAGAAGGCCTCCAAACCGATATGGAGATGCCTGTAATCCTAAATAAAAATCCTGGTTCCTCAATACATCATTTAGACCACCCCAATTGTTCCATTGTGGCCTCCCATCACGCAGTTTATTCATTAGGACTCCATTTATTAATATACTACCATTTCGGGAGTCGTAGCCCCTCACTTTAAAAAAAGCCTGCCCAAAATCAAAAGCAGCACGGTTTAAAAAGACATCCTGCGTAGCTGTTAACATCCCCAAACTTCCTCCCTCTAATTCCCCATCAATAATTTGGTTATCAGTCAGTGTTATTAAAATATCATTTTGATCAATAGAAACATCTTTTTCCATTAATATTCGACCCAACTTTATTTCGTTTAGAGAGATGTCCACAGGAAGCCTTTTTACAATATATTCCTTGGTCTTTATGGCTAAAATGAATGCCCCGTTTAAAGTTGTGATTATTTCAAACCTCCCTTCCTTATCAGTATATGCTTTTAGTGAAGTACCCTCAATTTCTATAGCCGCATAAGAAATTGCCCGACCACTCTGTGCATCCCATACACTCCCGTTTATACTTATTTGTTGGCCATTAAGTATTTGAAAAAATAAAAAGACTATAAAAATACAGTGGATAAATCGCATACAAATTTCCATAAGGTTCAGACACAAAGTATTCTTACTCGCTGCATTTTGCATGCGGCACTCAGGTATAACTTGCCATAAATAAAACCTTGTAATTGTTAGAGACAATAAAACCCTATGGTTTCTAAGCATCTATTTTTGATTTTTATTCTTTTATCAAATATTGCTCAATCGCAAAAAGAGGACCGGTATAGTATTCGCACTATCGCTTTCTATAATGTTGAAAACCTTTTTGATACGGTTAACGATTCATTGTACTTTGATGATGAAATGACGCCGGAAGGAAATTATAATTGGACCTTAGATCGTTATAGGCTTAAAATAACTCATATAGCTGAAGTGCTTTCAAAGATTGGACAATCAACTACACTTACTTGCCCTGATATAATAGGTCTTTGTGAGGTTGAAAATTTGAAAGTAATAGAGGACTTGGTAAAACATCCATTTCTTAGGCCTTACGATTACAATATTATTCATTATGATTCACCGGATGAGAGAGGTATTGATGTGGCACTAATATATAAAGGCAGCCGATTTATTCCAATGTCATTTAAGAGTCACAGACTTTTGATATTTAATGATTCTGATGAGCGAGACTACACCAGAGATCAGCTGTTAGTAGGTGGATTATTAGAGGGCGAAGAACTATATATTATAGTTAATCATTGGCCTTCCCGTAGTGGAGGAGCAGCAAGAAGCAGGCCTTACAGAAAAGCGGCTGCTAGACTCAACAGAAGAATAATAGACTCTCTGATGAGACTTAACATTGATGCCAAAATAATTAGTATGGGGGATTTTAATGATAATCCTACCGATAACAGTATAAAAAATACGCTGATATTGTCTGATATGGAGAATGCAAAAAGTCCTGCTTTCTTTAATCCAATGGAAGCCCTATATAATAAAGGTGACGGGTCTCTCGCCTATAGAGATCAGTGGAGTTTGTTCGACCAAATTCTACTCTCTAAAAATCTTATAAATGAAAATAGGAATTCATATACATTTTGGAAAGCGGGTATCTATCACCCATCATTCTTAATGAATAAAACAGGGAAGTATAAAGGCTATCCGTTTCGCACCCATGTAGCAGGAAGATACACCGGCGGGTATAGTGATCATTTCCCGGTGTATGCTTTTTTAATAAAAAAAGTGGATTAGGATTTACTCCGGAGTGGTAATTTTAATATTTCTCCATTTCACCTTTATTCCCCCGCCATCGTGAATCTGCAATGCTATAGAGCCTTCTCCCTCACCAATTTTATCATCTTTAATGGAAACCATTTCCACTCCATTGAGCCAGGAAACAAGCTCATCTCCCATAACCCTGATTTTCATGGTATTCCAGGCACCTTCTTTAAGTACTTCCTCTTTTTCGGCTTCAGGTTTTATTAACCAGCCCCTGCCATAGGATTCATAAACTCCTCCGGTATGATGTCCTTTTGGAGCAACTTCTACCTGCCAACCACTAACTTTGGTTCCATCGACCGTAGACCTTATAAACACCCCGCTGTTACCATCCGCTTCCTGAAAAAATTCCAATGTAAGTGTAAAGTCCTTGTAATGTTTATCTGTTGCCAAATAACCGTATTGAGCGTCAGGGCCACTTTCAGAAACCAATAAACCATCTTCCACATACCATTTTTCTGTACCGTAAATAGTCCACCCGGAAAGATCTTTCCCGTTAAATAAAGATTGTTCCTGCGCCAGAGCTACTATACTACAAAACAGGATTACCAGCGTATTGATTAATTTCATAATTTATATCGTTTAATTAAACCACTGCCCCCACGGTATTCTACTCAAGATGAGTACAAGACCAAGACCGTAAAAAATGGCTATTGTTTTAAATTTCTTTTTAGCCTCCATAAACTTTTTATGGCGAGACCAGCCAATAGTGATTAAAATTATCGCTATTATATTGATAAAAGGGTGTTCCACTGCTAAAAGTCTCGCGGCCGAATTTAAACCGCCCATTCCAAGTTCTTTAATTGCAGCAAAGCCATTGGATGAAACAAAAAACAGGATAAGACCCAAAATTAATTGTATATGTGAAAGTATAAGGGCAAAAAGACTTATCCTAAAATCCTTTTCCAATGTAAACATTCTGTTGCCCATTAAACCCGTAATTGCATTAGCTACTGCAATAAAGAGAATTGCAAGAACCACATAAGCCAGGTAAGAATGAGCCGTTTGTAAAATTTCCATACTGATTTATTTTTTCTAAAAATACGGATTTTTAGCAATTAAAAAGCCCCAACAAAAATGTTGGGGCTTTTCTATTCAATTTTGGATATACTTAATTAAATATATAACGTAATCCCAGTTGCATTTGCCATCTGGAAGACTGCAATCCTGAATCGTCCAATTCAACAATATTCGGTGATCCATCATCATTAATAACACCGGAATTAATATCGAATGTTGGTATATCACCAGTAGAAACAGTAGTAAGCGGGCTTACATTCTGTCTAACAAATTTTTTCTTTCCCCAATCCTTATTCACAAGATTAGTGAAATTAAAAATATCTGCAGAAATTTGAATGGTATTCTTTTTACCACCTACATCAAAGGAAAAATCCTGAAGAAATTTCAAATCAATAATATTACTCCATGGGCCCCGAGAGCCATTTCTCTCAGCGTAGCTTCCTCTGTTTTCTCTTAAATAATCAACGCTGTTGATAAAAGTATCCAATTGTTGCCATTTAGCCGCCTGTTCAGCAGGATCGCCTGAAAAAACTATTTCGTCTTGAGATGCCGGAATATACATCAATGCATTGTCTCGAGAATCATCATTTAACAAGTCGCGTCCTTCCCTATAGGTAAAACTATAAGGTTGGGATTGTGACCCATCATAAAAAACACCAAAAGTTGTTTTGACATTTTCATTCCATCTAACTTCATAACTAACATTCGCAGTTACTCTGTTTCCCAATGCAAAATCTGAACGACTAACCGGTAAATTGGAATTTTTACCATTAACAGTTTGTATGTTTCTCCATTGAGAGCTATTCTGTGAAGAAGTGCCGTCAAAAACCTTAAAAGAATCACCCCATGAATAGGATACCTGTCCGGCAAAACCATTCTCAAACGGTTTTCTCAACGAGAAAGTAAAGTTGGTGGCATCACCTCCACCGGTATTGGAGGCCAAATAAATTCCCCCGTATGTGCCATCAATTAAATCCCCTCGATCATAAAATGGTCGGTTATCTGCTCCAGAATAGAATCCAACAGGACCTTTAAGATTTAAATTCTCATAATAGATATCTGTAATAACATCTGTATAAAGAAAATCTGCGGAAGCTATCAATCCCCAAAGAGGCAATTTCTGATCTATTGCAATATTGTACTTAACAACCTGAGGCAGTTTAAAGTCTTTGGAAATTAAATCTATATTACCCCCAACACCACCAGTGCCAGGAAGAGGATCTTTAAACTGATTGTTTACGTCCGGTTCAAAAGGCTGATCAAATTCAAACATAAAGCCTCCTGTCACTCCATTATTGTTATAGGTGCCTCCTGGCCATACCAGCGGAAGTCTGGATGTAAACACACCTAACCCACCTCTTATTTGTGTAGTATTGTTACCATCAACATCCCAGTTAAATCCAACGCGGGGCGCAATCATAGCTGTTGGGCTTATACCCTGTCCAACTCTGGCGCCTTGTAAATTTTTGCCGGCAGCTTCAAGCAATCCAACGGTTCTTGTATTAAAATCTTCATTAACAGGACCGTCTGACCAATAAGGTATGTCTACCCGGAAACCTAAGGTTGCCTTTAAATTGTCTGATACCTGTATCTCATCCTGAACGTAAAGACCAAGTTGGAAGGTATCGAATTCTGATGCGCCGTCCGATTCATCCCCAACAGTACCATCTCCTACCAAAGAATATCCATGCTGGTAAACATCGCTATTTTGGATAGTTAAAAACTGATTCAAACCACTGGAAAGTAGCGTCCCGGCATCATCAAATTGGTCTTCAAAAGTGTAATCCCCATAGTTAAAGGCAAAAAATAAGTTTTTAACTTTTGCAAATTCGAGGTTAGTACCAAAAGTAAATGTATGCCTGCCAGCATAAACATCAAAATTATTGGTAATTGTAAAAACATCCTGATCCAGTAAGTTAGCTGTTGAAAAAGGTTCAGCCCCAAAAGAAATTGTACCTCCGCCATCCTGTATATCTACAGTTGGGAATGGAACTCCGGACGGATCCCTGTCATCCCTAACGCGGGTATAGCCTAAAACAAAGTTATTGGCAAATTTATCCCCATACCTTGAACTCCATTCCAAGGCAGTTGAATTTGTGGATGTGATAAATTCTTCTGAACCATTGATAAATCCAATATTTCTATTCCCAGAGCTACGAGCTTCAAGATTCTCAGCTTTGACATAACTATGCCTCAAAGAAATCTTGTGATCCTGATTTATGTTCCAATCTATTTTTGCCACAAGTTTATTACTTGTAAGTGTCCTTGTGTTGTTATCAAAGATACCTGGGTCATAGCCATAAGTAGATTGCAAGAAATTCGAAAGTCCGTCAATATCTGCAAGTGTTGAGTTCCCCGTATAATTACTGAAATTAAAAGGCTGGGGTGTTTCTTCATCTTGTCTTTCGTAGTTTACAAAAAAGAACAGCTTGTCCTTTACAATAGGCCCTCCCAATCTTAAGCCGTATGTATAGGCGCTAAAATCGGATACTTTTTCTCTTTGCTCATCATCACCTACCAAATCGGGTGGTGTTTTTCCAACAAGATCCTGATTTCTGATAAAACCGTATGCAGAACCACTAAATTCATTGGAACCAGATCTGGTAATAGCGTTAATAGATCCTCCGGAGAATCCTGATTGCCTTACATCAAAAGGTGCAATATTTACCTGGAAGGTCTCAATAGCATCCACGGAGAACGGATTTACGCCTGTTTGACCCCCATTTGTGCCTGATCCAGCCAATCCAAATACGTCATTGTTTACAGCTCCATCAATATAAATTGCATTGTACCTGTTGTTTTGACCCGCAAGCGAAATAGAAAAACCATCATTGCCCTCAGTAAGCTGTGCCTGAGGTGTAATCCTTACAAAATCGGCAAGGGAACGGGAGGCAGAGGGTAATGTCTGAATATCCCTTTGTGAGACATTAGTTTCCGTACCTGTTTTACTTGAGCTGAAAACTCCATCACTTACCCCGGTTACAACGACCTCATCGAGCGCTGTGGCCGACTCAGATAATTCGGCACTTATTCTGCTGGACTGTCCTAATGTCAAGTTTACATTTTCGCTTACAAAATCGGTAAAACCAACATAGGAAATAGTAATTCTATAAGGGCCCCCGGATCTCATATTCGAAATCCTGTAAAAGCCATCAAAATCTGTGGCAGCTCCATATTTTGATCCCGAAGGAACATGAACAGCAACAATTGTTGCTCCTGGTAAGGGTTCTCCAGTATTATCTGTTACTTTCCCTCCTATAGATGAGGTAGTAACACCCTGTGAAAATGCCATAGCTGACACTAAAAAAGCAATTAAGCCAAAGTAGATTTTTTTCATTTTACTAAGTGTTAATTTATTTTGATTAATCCTGCAAATGTGCTGTATATAAGGCACATAGGCATTAAGGTAATGTTAAAAAACCAATAACAAACTTAACACTAGTTTGACAACTAATTGATAAATATCAGCGTTATTTTAAAGAGAATTTTCGAATTATGAAAGAGCCAATTTAATTCTTAAAAAAATGCAAAAGATTTAATGTAGAACTATCATGTTTGGCAATATCAGAATTATTGATGTCTTTCAATATTCTGGAAGCAAGTTGCTTTCCTAATTCAACACCCCATTGATCAAAACTGTATATGTTCCAAACAATACCCTGTACGAAAATTTTGTGCTCATACATGGCAATTAACATTCCTAATGTTTTGGGGGTAAGTTTATCTATTAATAATGTATTTGTAGGTTTATTTCCTTCAAAAGTTTTGAAAGGAACAAGAGCTTCGATTTCATTTACCGTCATTTCTTTAGATTCTAATTCCTGCCTAACTTCATCCGCGGTTTTGCCATTCATTAGCGCCTCGGTCTGTGCAAAAAAATTGGCCATCAATTTATTGTGATGATCAGAATCTCCATGCAATGATTCCTTAAATCCAATGAAATCTGCAGGTATTAATTTTGTTCCCTGATGTATTAATTGAAAGAAAGCGTGCTGTGCATTTGTTCCCGGTTCACCCCAAATAATAGTTCCTGTCTGGTAGTTAATAAAATTGCCGTCACGGTCCACACTCTTGCCATTACTTTCCATCATACCTTGCTGCAGATAGGCAGAAAATCTATTTAGATATTGGGTATACGGAATAATGGCTTCTGTTTCTGCTTCGTAGAAATTATTATACCAAATACTTAAGAGAGCAAGTATAACCGGAATATTTTCATCAAAACTCGCAGTCCTAAAATGAGTGTCCATTTCATTTGCTCCTGACAATAGATCTTCAAAATTCTCATATCCTATAGCCAGCGATATTGATAAGCCTACTGCACTCCAAAGAGAAAACCTTCCACCTACCCAATCCCACATGGGAAATACATTTTCATCACCTATTCCAAATTCACTAATCTTTTTAGTATTTGTAGAAACGGCAGCAAAATGTTTTGCTACATCTCTATCTGTTGCAGATTTTAAAAACCACTTTCTAATTGTATTGGCGTTACTAAGTGTTTCCTGAGTAGTAAACGTTTTAGAAACAATAATGAACAGCGTAGTCTCCGGATTCAGTTCCTTTAAGATCTCATAGACATGATCTCCATCTACATTACTAACAAAATGAGTACGCAAGTGATTTTTGTAATATTTTAAAGCCTCCGTGACCATTAAGGGTCCCAAATCGGATCCTCCAATGCCTATATTTACAATATCTGTAAACGCTTTACCCGTATAGCCTTTCCTTTGCCCATTGATTACATCTTCAGAGAATTGACGCAGCTGTTCCTTTATTCGATAAACTTCAGGGATAATATTAACCCCTGAGACCATTACCGTTTCAGTTTTTTTTGCTCTAAGGGCCGTATGAAGAACGGCTCTGCCTTCGGTCTGGTTAATAGGGTCACCATTGAATACTTTTTCAATGGCATCCTCTAAATTTACCTCTTCTGCAAGTTGCAATAAAAGTGATAAGGTTTCATCTGTTATTCTGTTCTTGGAATAATCAACAATAAATTCCTGAAATCTTAATGTGAATTTTGTGGCGCGTTCCTTGTCGACAGCAAAGAGGTCCTTAAGTTGTAGGCTTTTTGTTTCTTTAAAATTCTCTCCAAGCAGTTTCCAGGCAGCAGTAGTTGTTGGGTTAGTGTTCAGTAATGGCATTGAGTTAGTTAAGTGTTAGCAATTCTTCATCGGGTTTTTCCGGAAATTCTATACAATCTAATTGCGCTTTTTGTGGGCTAATGAATTTGAAATAATCTATTCTTACCTCTTCAGGAAGAGGTTCTGCGGCAGGCAATTTTTCCCTGAAGGGATCAACCTGACGGCCATTTTTCCAAAAACGATAACACACGTGCGGACCTCCGGTATTTCCCGTCATTCCAACCCATCCGATAACATCTCCCTGTCTGACAAACTCTCCTCGCTTAACTTTTTGCTTTCTCATATGGAGATATTGAGTACTGTACGTACCATTATGCCTGATTTTTACATATTTACCATTTCCCCCTTTTCTTGTAGATTCAGTAACGGTGCCATCGGCCGTTGCCATTATAGGGGTTCCAACCGGTGCAGCATAGTCAGTACCCCGGTGTGGTCTTACTTTATATCCATAGTAACGAATTTTTCTCTTTAGATTATAACGGGATGAAATTCTACTAAATTTTACAGGTGCTCTCAAAAAAGTCCTTCTAAGATTATTTGCCTCGTCGTCAAAGTAATCAACTATATTTTTAAGGGAATCCGATTCATAGGCGAATGCATATAGCGGTGTTCCATTATGCTCAAAATAGGCAGATTCAATGGGCTCAGCCCCTGCATAAATAGTATCGTTGATATACTTTTCCTTATAGATAACCTTAAATTTATCTCCCTTTTGCAATCGAAAAAAATCTATGGTCCAGGCATAAATTTCGGAGAGGTCATTGGTAACATTATAATCTATCCCCTGATCCAATATTGCCTCAGAAAGTGAAGTCTCAATTATTCCCGCCGCTTCTTTTTGTACAAATTTTACCTGCTTACGATCTTTATAGGCCAGAACGGAGTCGCGAAAATCAACCACTGTATAGTTTATTAGGTCGTTCTGGTAAATAAAAACCTGAGCCCCCTCTGTGGTATCTTTTGATTTTAGTATAAGATAAGGTTTGCCTACTCTAATTTTGCGAACATCAAAAGTATCCCTATAATCCTCAGATACTTTAGCGATTTTAGGATAATCCACTTTATTTTTAATCATTAATTCTCCAAAACTATCTCCGCGTTTTACTGTATCGCGTACTACTAAATAGTCTTCAAGATTAAATCCGAATTGTTTATCAGTGGATAATTCATTTGAGATTATGATATCTTCAACCGCACCAACTTCTTTGTCGGTTTGAACTTGCCTGCAGGAAATAAATATACTAAGTAATAAAAATGTGCCCCAATATTTATACATGGTTAGTTTTCAATTTTTTCAGGGTTAAAGATATGGTCCACCCATTGTTTTCCCCAATTATTTAACTCTTGTTTTGAATACAAATTTGGAAAAAATACAACCTTTTGAAAACTTGGAGGCAAATATTCCTTCCAATTAGTTCCCCCGGTGGCCTCAATTGAAGTGTTCTCTTTGTTTAGATATCTATGGGCTGATCCCAAATGCATCAAAGGCCAATTTATATTTGCATTTATGTCCATTATTTTTAACGCCTTAATTAGCACTTTATTATGCCTGCCTTCATCTGGTAAATTTAAATATTTGTGATATATCGTATTGTTTTTCAACTGTTTGGCAATTCGTATAAATCTGGGAGTATACCTGTATTCAAATTGTTTAAGGGTAAGGGTCTTTTCACCGGTACTTTTATCAGTCGCTCCCTTTTTCCAATAGATTTGTTCATATAGCTCTTCAATACTGTTTTTTTTAGAAAATTCTTTTCTTTTTGGAGGAAACACCAAGTGTTCCAGAGGCGTTGCATAAATCTCTATTGTCCTATATTGAGCAGATTGAAATCCACTGGCGGGCAACAATGCCATTCTATATTGAAGAAATTGTTCACGTTCCATCCCATGAATCATAATACTAAAGGAAGAAATTAATGCTTTGTAATAATTATTAATGCGATTTAATTTTTCAATAAAGAAATCCACATTTTGGGATTTATCATCTACAATTTGTTTTTCTTCGTGTAGTATTAGCTTAAAATATAGTTCTGTGATTTGATGATACATGATAAATATTTCCTCATCGGGGAAATGTGTTCGGGGGACCTGCAAACTCAAAAGCGTATCGAGATGAATATAATCCCAGTAGGTAAGGTAACGTTGGTACAATAGGCCATCTAAGTAAGAGCTTAAATCCTGACCCGAATCCTTATATTTTTCTTCTAGTTTTAATATTTGGGATTCTAAGCGCTCCTTATTTTTCATATTTGTTTAGTCCATTATTATTTTGAACTGGTGTTTTAAACCATTGTACCCATCCAAATCTGCCGAAATTGCTCCCACCGTAAGATTCGCTTTGATCCTTATTGGTATTTTGTTCGAATCATTTGACACCCATAAAGCTAAACTTTCCTGTTCTTTAAAAACGCGTCCGGATTGCACCAAAGGCTGAAATTTAAGGCATTCTACTTTACCAAATTTTGTTTTAATTATTTCCTTACCCAAATATCTCAGTTTAAACCTATATATACCGTCATCGTCATAAAGAACTTTAAGTTCCAAAGCCTCTCCCTCGACCAAATCATCAAATTCATAGTTATTTCTTAAATAATAAAATGCCGAAATAAGATCCTGAACACTGTCCTGTAGGGTAAAATTAAGTTTTTTATCGTTCTTTTTATCATTTAGAACCGCTACTTCTTTTTCGTGATCAAAATTTATTTCCACGTCCTTTGTGTAGCCACCTTCATATAACTTCCTGACAAAGCGGTAAGGTTTGCCATCCTTTTTGTCAAAATAGCTTTCATAGGTATCATCAACTTTAAAAAAAATGCTTGCGAAACCAGTTGTTTTCCCCCTGCCCACTACGTGATATACCGGAATACTGTCTATCATAGTATTCTTCACGTGCAATGTGGCATAACTTGCGTTTAAAAAGCCATAGTGCACCCTGAATTTTAGCCATTCTCCCGGTTTGAAAGCTGAGGACTTAGAATCTTCCTTAACTGCGTTATCGTCGTTTTTTTTGTAGGATTCAAC
>NZ_JBATKE010000095.1:0-1721 GCF_049669105.1 Eudoraea sp. | reverse complement strand
AATGAAAATCATGTTGCGACTGAAGGATTTTCTTGTGTAAAGGGCTTATACCAGCATGAAATGTATCAATCACCTGATCGGTTAAGGTATCCTTTAAAACGTCAAAATGATGGTACGTATACGCGAGTTTCATGGCCTCAGGCGATTCAAGAAATAGGAGATAAGGTAAAACAATTACATAACGAGGAAGGCGCAGACGCTATAGGTATGTATGTTGGAACAGCAGCTGGTTTTAGTGTATTACATCCTGTTTTTGCTCAGGGTTTCATGACCGGATTAGGTTCTAAAAGCATGTATAGTTCATCTACACAGGATTGTTCTAATAAATTTGCAGTTTCAAAACTAATTTATGGGTTTCCATTCACACTTCCTTTTCCAGATTTAGATCATATCAATTGCCTTATCATCGTTGGAGCAAATCCAGTTATCTCAAAATGGAGTTTTTTACAGGTACCAAATCCTGGTAAAAAATTAAAAAAGCTCGAAAAAAGAGGGGGTAAATTATATATCATAGACCCTAGAAAAACTGAAACAGCAAAGGTTGTTGGAAATCATTTATTTATTCGTCCTTCAACTGACGTATTTTTTTACCTTTCTTTTCTCCATGAACTCATCAATCAAAATGGCGTTGACTATAAATTTGTTGAAGATCATACAGTCGGAATAAAAGACATAAAAGATTTAGTCAAAGATTGGTCTCCGGAAAAAACAGAAGAAGTTACCCGAATAAGAGCTATAGATTTAAAAGAAATGGTTCTCAATTATATTCAGGCAGATGGGGCAGCATTATACTGCTCCACCGGAGTGAATATGGGAGGTTATGGATCTTTGGCATTTTGGCTGCAAGAAGTAATAAATGCTATTTCTGGAAATTTAGATAAGAAAGGAGGAACCTTAGTAGGAAAAGGAGTGATGGATTTTATAAAATTTGGCGTTAAAAATGGCATCCTAATGCGCACGGATAAAAGTAGGGTTGGAGGCCTGACTTCTGTAAATGACTCCTTTCCTGGTGGTTTATTGGCGGATGAAATTCTAACTCCAGGCAAAGGACAATTGAAAGCACTCTTTGTGACCGGTGGAAATCCGTTGATAACCATGCCCAATTCACAGAAATTGAAAACGGCATTCCAAAAATTAGAGCTTTTAGTAACTTTAGATATATACCAAAACGAAACAAGTTCTGAGGCACACTATGTTTTACCATGTACGGATCCTTTGCAACGCCCTGATCTTCCATTTATATTTCCTCTAATGCTTGGTCTTCAGCAAAAACCTTATATGCAGGCTACAAAAGCAGTGTTAGATCCTGAAGGTGAACAACGAGACGAAAGCTCCATTTATTTAGATTTGGCGAAAGCATGTGGAATGCCCTTATTTGGGTCGAAAATAGCTCAGTCGTTTTTTATGGGGATACAAAAATATCATACCAGAAAAAACAAAAAAGACTTGCCAACCTTACCTCAAGAAGCTTTACTAAATGGTTTATTGCGACTTACCAGGCAATCTTCTTTTAAAAAAATTCAGAAGAATAAAAATGGAATTTTGAGCAAAGAACATGACCCCGGAAGTTTTATTCCAAAAAGAGTAATGACACCTGATAAAAAAGTGCATTTGGCTCCCAAAATCTTGATGGAACAATCGCAAAAACTTAGCATGTATTTTGAAACTGAAAAAGTGAATGCGCATCGCTTTAAATTGATTACAAAACGTGCTGTTACCAC
>NZ_JBATKE010000094.1:0-17933 GCF_049669105.1 Eudoraea sp. | reverse complement strand
TCGCATTTTTTTATCTAATAGTTTTGCCGTCTTTATCTTTAAAATGGTATTCGAGATATGTATAAGCATCTCTTGGCTGAATTTTTATCCATTTTTTATATTCCATAAACCATTTGGAACGATGTGAGGGGAATCCTTTAGTCAAATATGCAGCAATAAAAGGATGTGTATTCAGCACGATTCCTTTATCCCTTGCAGGTCCTTTCATTATTCTTTCAAGATCTACATTCATTTTTTCAACTAAAACAATTGGAGCCTCTACTTCCTGGCCAAGGCCACTGGGATCTACCTCAGTTGTCTTAATATTTACTTCGGGACGTACCCGTTGCCTGGTAATTTGTATAAGACCAAACTTGCTGGGAGGCAATATTTTATGTTTGGCTCTGTCTTCTTTCATCTCATCCCTTAGGTGATCAAAAAGTTTTCTTCTGTGATCGGCTTTTACCATGTCTATGAAATCAACAACAATGATACCACCCATATCTCGCAAACGTAATTGTCTTGCAATTTCTGAGGCAGCCAGGAGGTTCACTTCCAAAGCAGTATCTTCTTGATTCTTTGCTTTGTTGGAGCGGTTACCACTATTCACGTCAATTACATGAAGAGCTTCGGTATGTTCTATCACCAAATAGGCGCCTTTACTCATGGACGCTGTGCGTCCAAAGGAGGTTTTGATCTGCCTTTCAATACCAAATTTTTCAAAAATTGGCACAGAAGAATTATACAACTTAACTATGGATTCTTTATTCGGTGCAATCTCTTGCACGTAATCTTTAATCTGGTCATAAAGCGTCTCATCATCAACGTGTATACCGCTGAAGGAATCGTTAAAAACATCTCTCAATATTGAGGAAGCTCTATTCAGCTCAACCAAAACTTTGGAAGGTGCCGGCGCTTTATACAATTTCTTACACATTGCTGTCCACTTGTTCAGCAAGTTCTGAAGATCTTTGTCTAATTCTGCTACTTTTTTGCCTTCTGCAACTGTTCTTATAATTACCCCAAACCCTTTGGGTTTAATGCTTTTTACCAGCCTTTTCAGCCTGTCTTTCTCCTCATTGCTTCCTATTTTTTGTGATACGGAAACACGATCTGAAAAAGGAACCATAACCAAATATCGTCCGGCTATGGAAAGTTCCGAACTAATTCGGGGGCCCTTGGTAGAAATGGGTTCTTTAACAATTTGCACTAAAAGAGACTGATTGGCTTTAATTGCATTATTAATGCTGCCATGTTTATCAATATCTTTTTCAAATGGAAAATTTTTAAGGGAAAAATCTTTTAGTTTCCCGGTACTCACTAATTTAATAAACTTCAACATGCTGGACAATTGTGGTCCAAGGTCATGATAATGTAAAAATGCATCTTTTTCGTAACCTACGTTAACAAAAGCCGCATTGAGACCGGTAACCGGTTTCCTGACTTTGGCTATTAATATATCACCAACATTGAATTTATTATCGTCTTCATCTTTATGAAGTTCTATGAGTTTTCCATCATTTAATAAGGCAAAATCAACGGTATCAGAATTGGATCTTACGATTAATTCTCTATTCACCTGATTCAATTTTTATTCGTTACCTATACAATAGGGCGAATGGATTAAACAATATTTGTAACAGGTTGTATAAACCCGTTGAAATTCTTTTGTGGAATTTCTATGTCAATGAACGTATAAAATGAAAAAGTAGTTAGATAACTACTTTTTCTTGTGGCGGTTAGCTCTCCTACGTTTTTTTCGTTTGTGGGTAGCTACCTTATGTCTTTTTCTTTTTTTACCACTCGGCATGAAAATATACTTTTTGTTGCTGTTATTATTTTACTTGTACGTTACTTTTTACTCCTTCTACAAAGACCTTTGCAGGTTTGAATGCAGGTATATTGTGAGCCGGTATTTTGATAGTAGTATTTTTAGAAATATTTCTACCTGTTTTTTCTGCTCTTGTTTTGATAATAAAACTGCCAAACCCTCTGAGATAAACATTATCTCCATTTTCTAAGGAAGATTTTACTTCTTCCATAAAACTTTCAACAGTTGCTTGTACGTCTCCTTTTTCTATGCCCAGTTTTTCTGAGATTCTCGATACAATGTCCGCTTTCGTCATTTTAGTATTTTAGATTTCTGTAAGTTTTTCAAGCTTGCAAATATATAAATTAAATTCATTCTTTCATCTTAATCGACTAATTTTAAGTATATAAACTCTTACTTTTGCTCATTAGTATTTAAGTGATGACGTTTTCAAAAAAAATTCTTCTTTGGTATTCTGAAAACAAAAGGTCACTTCCCTGGAGAAATACCACCGACCCATACAGGATATGGCTTTCAGAAATAATGTTGCAGCAAACAAGAGTGGCTCAAGGAACGCCGTATTATATTAAGTTCATTGAACAATTCCCAACCGTTTATGAATTGGCGGATGCCAGTGAAGAAGAAGTTCTAAAACTTTGGCAGGGACTTGGATACTATTCCCGCGCCAGAAACCTGCACTATACTGCCAAAAAAATTGTTAAAGAATACAATGGGAACTTTCCGGATTCCTATGAAGAATTATTGAAATTAAAAGGAGTGGGAGATTATACAGCAAGTGCCATAGCGTCTATAAGTTATAACCAACCCGAACCAGTTGTAGATGGAAATGTTTATAGGGTTTTAGCAAGGTATTTTGGTGTTGATATTCCAATAAATGCAAATAAAGGAATAGCATATTTTAAAAATCTGGCCCGGAAAGTTTTGAGTACAAAGAACATAAGAGATTATAATCAGGGAATTATGGAGTTTGGTGCTATTCAGTGTACTCCTAAAAAGCCTCTTTGTTTATCCTGCCCATTAAATAAAACTTGTGTGGCACTTCAAACAAATAGTATTGATAAATACCCGGTAAAACTAAAAAAGGCGAAAGTAAAAAAGCGTTTTTTTAATTATCTGGTTGTTCTGGATGAAAATAAAAATACACATCTTATAAAAAGATCGGGTAAAGATATTTGGCAGAATTTATATGAGTTTCCACTAATAGAAACCCAGGAGGAAATAAGTGTTAAAGAGGTGATACAAAGATTACCGGAAATTCTGACACTGGAGGAACCCCACCAGATATATGAGTCTTCAGATAAAACTATTGTACATAAATTGTCTCATCAACACTTATATACTAAGTTTTGGATAGTCAAAACATCAGACCGGTTGGCAGATGGATTGTCACCTATGGAGTTGGATAAATATCCTGTGCCTGTTTTAATTGCAGAATTTATAAATACACTCAAAAAGTCGTACTTTTGATATAATTAAAATATTATGAGCGGAACATTGAATAAGGTGATGCTAATTGGGCATCTGGGTGACGAAGTAAAAATGCATTATTTTGATGGTGGCAACTGTATAGGTAGATTTCCTATCGCTACCAATGAATCTTATACTAATAAGCAAACCGGCGAAAAGGTTACTAATACAGAGTGGCATAATATTGTCGTTCGTAATAAAGCTGCAGAAATATGCGAAAAGTACCTTAGCAAAGGAGATAAAATATATGTGGAGGGCAGATTAAAAACCAGACAATGGCAGGGAGAAGACGGTAATACCAGATACACTACAGAGGTTAATGTTCAGGATTTTACCTTTCTATCTACTAAGAAGGAAAGCATGGCCAATGTTACAGGCAATATTCCACAGAAACAGCCCATGTCAGGAACAACTCAACCCGATTCCACAAGGGACGTGCAACCTGTAAATGAGCAGGAACAGGATGATGATTTACCATTCTAAACAACTAAAAGTAAATTTTGACTATTGGATCCTGACCCCCTAAGTTTATTTATAAATCTTGCGGTAATTGACAGCACTTTTGTATTAAAAATTGTAATGCTATTGGTGCTATTACTTTGCTCTGCCCTTATTTCAGGGGCTGAAGTTGCTTTTTTTGGTCTCTCACCATCCGATTTGAACGAAATAGAAGAAAAGAAAACTGCAAGAGGGAAGATAGTAGTAAAATTATTAGGACGTCCCAAAAAGCTTCTGGCAACAATTCTTATTGCTAATAATGCCATTAATATTGGGATTGTTCTTTTGTTTAATTCCATAGGAGACACCCTTTTCTCGAAAATTAATTATCTGTTATTTGGTTTAATATCTGTGCGTTTTTTGCTGGAAGTATTGGTAGCTACTTTTTTAATATTGATGTTTGGCGAAATACTTCCTAAGATTTATGCAAATAGAAATAAATTTCAGTTTTCACTGTTTATGGCTTACCCCTTGAAAATTCTTGATATCCTCTTAACACCGCTTAGCTCGCCAATGCGTTCTGCAACTATTTTTCTGTATAACAAATTAGGGAAGCAGAGATCCAGCCTAAGTGTAGATCACCTTTCACAAGCTCTTGAACTCACTTCTGAAGGAGACACCACTAAGGAAGAGCAAAAGATTTTGAAGGGAATAGTTTCTTTTGGCAATACAGATACAAAACAAGTGATGAGGCCACGTTTAGATATCTTCGCTCTAAGTGAAGAAATGAAATTCACAGATGTTTTGGAAGAAATAAAGAATCATGGATATTCCCGTATCCCGGTATTTTCAGAAAATATGGATAATGTATTGGGGGTCCTGTATGTTAAGGATTTGCTCCCGTATATAGAAAGAAAAAATTTTAACTGGTTAACGCTTATCAGAGAACCATATTTTGTACCTGAAAATAAAAAACTTGATGATCTTCTCTTAGAATTTCAGGATAAAAAGAACCATTTGGCAGTTGTTGTAGACGAATATGGAGGGACCTCAGGTATTGTAACTCTGGAAGATGTAATTGAGGAAATTGTTGGAGATATCTCGGATGAATTTGATGATGAAGATTTGATTTTTTCTAAACTGGATGACTTTACTTATATTTTTGAAGGTAAAACAACCTTGAAAGACTTTTACAGGGTTACAAAAATTAAAAATGAGGAGGACTTTGAAGTACAAAAGGGTGAATCTGAAACAATAGCAGGATTTGTGCTGGAAATAGCCGGAAGTTTTCCTAAACGAGGGGAAATAGTAACTTATATGGACTACCAGTTTTTGGTGGAGAGCCTTGATAAGAAACGATTAAAGCAAATTAAAGTTACCTTACCTCATGAATATTAAGTCATATTTAATTATTCTAATAGTCATCACATTTTTGGTTTCATGTGGTGATGACGTCCTTCCAAAACCAAAGGCAATGCTTCGTTTAGAATATCCTGAGTCACCCCTAGAAAACCTGGTTACAGAGAAATTCCAATTTGAGCATAACTCCCAGGCGATAATAAAAAAAAATAAAAACTTTTCAGTTACTCTGGATTACCCTTTGATGAAAGGGTCCATTTTTATAACCTATAAAGAAGTGGACAATAATTTGGAAGAATTGTTGGCAGATGCTCAAAAACTGTCTTACGAACATGTTGTTAAGGCTGATAACATTACGGAACAGCCTTTCGTTAATGAAAAAGACGGAGTGTATGGTATGTTCTACGAAGTATTGGGGGATGCCGCATCACAAGCACAATTTTATGTAACAGACAGTACGCAACATTTTGTAACAGGATCACTTTACTTTAGAGCGAAACCCAATTATGATTCTATTTATCCCGCTGCAATTTATTTACAAAAGGATATAAGGAAAATAATGGAATCACTTCGCTGGAGAGAATAAATTAGACCTTAGGGCCTGCTAATCAAAAGATTTGTAATCTATGTACAGAAAACAACTTCTCGATTGCCACAAAAGGATTAAGCCATATATACATCGTACACCGGTACTAACATCCCGTTTATTGAACGATATTACCGGAGCAGAATTATTCTTTAAATGCGAGAATTTTCAACGAATGGGTGCCTATAAAATGAGAGGAGCCACCAATGCAATATTGTTGTTATCAGAAGAAGAAAGAGCCAAAGGTGTTGTTACTCATTCATCAGGAAATTTTGCACAGGCACTTTCACTTGCAGCCCAAAGCCTTAATGTGCAGGCACATATAGTAATGCCATCAAATGCACCAAAAGTCAAAAAAGTTGCAGTGAGTCAATACGGTGGTATTGTTGTAGAATGTGAGCCAACAATTGAGTCTCGTTCGTTTGCGGCCAACAAGATTGCCAGGGAAACAGGGGCGACTTTTATTCACCCTTCAAATGATATGAATGTAATAATTGGACAAGGTACGGCTGCCATGGAATTGTTGGAAGATTATCCCGAATTGGATTACATATTTACTCCTATAGGCGGGGGCGGGTTAATAGCAGGTACGGCACTGTCTGCACATTATTTTGGCAATAATTGCAAAGTTGTTGGTGGGGAACCATACGAGGCAGATGATGCTTACCGATCATTTCATAGTGGTAAGATTGAATCAAATAGTACCACAAATACCATTGCTGATGGTTTAAAAACAGTTTTGGGAGACAAAACTTTTCCAATAATTAAAAAACATGTGCACGACATTATACGTGTCACTGAAGACGAAATAGTCATTGCGATGCGCCTAATCTGGGAACGTTTAAAGATCATAGTTGAACCTTCCAGTGCGGTTGCTTTTGCGGCTTTGATTCGCGAAAAGGATAACTATCATGGTCGACAAATAGGAATCATTATATCAGGAGGGAATGTAGATTTGAATCAATTGCCTTTTTAAAGACTATTCCAGTAATTTTTCAGCATTTTCAATACTGTTATTGATCTGTAACTTTAAAGCTTTGACCTTCTTTTCTTCCTCATTTAACCACTCTTGTTTTTGTTCGGTAAGTTCAGCGTCATTGAGGATTTCATCTGAAGTAAAGCGATCTCCAAAACCTTTCATCCAATCCATCATAGAATTATGAGCTGCCTGTAAATCTTTCATGGCCTTGTCATATGCAATTCCCTTTTCTGTGGAGTCTATTTTTGGTTTGAGTTCTGAAACAAGCTTACCAATTGTCCCCATTTTAGGCATCACCTCGTCATGGATAGCCATAACTTCTTTCATTTGTGAAAGAGTTTCAGATTTCTTTTTTTCTTCTTTACAAGATAAAAAGAAGACTAAAGTCATGGCGGTAAAAAACACATATTTTATTTTCATGATAACTTGTTTTTAAGTTGGTAAAATTAAGAAAAACCGCGGCTTTATTCCATCAAAAAGTAGGACTTTTGAACAAATTTAAATTGTAATGAGTGACCTTAACAGAAAATGGCTATACCTCATAGTTCTTTCCATTATCTGGGGTACTTCTTATATACTAATTAAAAAGGGTTTGGAAGGCTTTACACCGATTCAATTAGGTGTACTGCGAATAATAATTGCTGCACTCTTATTATTTATAATTGGATTAAAATCCCTTAGAGGGATAACCAGACAACAGTGGAAATGGATAGCCATATCCGGGATTGTTGGTAGTTTTATCCCCGTTTTTCTATTTGCTTTTGCTCAGACTCAAATAGATAGTAGCATTGCTTCAATTTTAAATTCCTTGGTACCTCTTTTTACTATTGCTGTTGGTTATTTAGCTTTTAGGATCGCTTTTAACAGCAATCAGCTCCTTGGTGTTATAATTGGATTGGCAGGTGCAATCTTGCTTATTACTTTGGGTGCAGAAATTAACCCGGAACAGAATTATTGGTACGCCGGCTTGGTTGTTTTTGCAACAATTTGTTATGCTTTCAATGCAAATATTATAAAAAGTAAGTTATATGATGTATCTCCTTTAGGCATAGCGGTTGGTAATTTCGCAATTATGTTAGTACCTGCATTAATTATATTGCCTTTCTCTGGAGTATTTGAGGCAAAAGTAACTGGAGGTGAAAATTTCCTGAGTTCACTGGGATATATAGTGGTCCTATGTGTGCTTGGAACCGGTATTGCCAAGGTAATGTTTAATAAACTAATTCATATATCATCCCCTGTTTTTTCGGTCTCTGTTACTTATTTAATACCGGTTGTAGGGATTTTCTGGGGAGTTCTTGATGGAGAAAAATTTACATTGGGACAATTTTTCACTGGGGGCATTATTCTAGTAGGGGTATACCTGGTAAACAAGAAAAAAAAAGCACCTCAAATTTGAGGTGCCCTTGAATTCAGTGTTGTAATTTTAGTTAAAATCTTCCTCAGTTACTTGCACATTGATTACCGCTTCAAGTAATTTAGTCTCAATCATTTGTGGACCCATCGAACCCACTTTAACTGAAGGAAATTTAATTCCATCTACTTCCTGATAGTCTTTATAATTAACCTCCTGGTTTTGGGTTTGGCCATTCATATTGATTATTGTGGCCTCCTTTACTTTTAACCCCGATTCCACATCATAGAAATAAGTCGTCTGAACGGTTTCTCCGGGAACTTCGATTTTATAAGCGGATTTGCCATCTACATCTTCTGTGCCCGTAAGTTTTGCTTTAGTGCTTAAAGCGATTCCCTGTTCAGGAAAAATCCCCATGGCGGCCTTCATATCTTGCTGCATTTCAGGTGGTAAAGGAACTTTGTTGCCGCCCTGTTTCATAAATAACTCATCCCCTTTTGCAATAACCCCCATCATTGGGGCATCGTTCATAAAGGTAGTTTGTACATATTTGTCGGCAGTCCTTTTTTCCTCGGTTTTAATAGTTGATCCCATGGCAGACCCTTCGTAAACCAGTTTTAGGGATTGTATCCTGTCAACCGCGGCTTTTCCCCCGATTGCTTCAAAATAGGAGTCTAAAACACTCTGTACGTTTACCCCTTCGGGTAGCATTACTTCATAATTTGGTTTTTTAACAGCTTTAGCATATTTATCATAATAGTTAACAGGAAGGGTTCTTCCATTAAAAGAAACTTTTTCCAGATTTTCTAAAACTTCACTTCCTTTACCGGCTACGACAATCCTTGCATTATTTATATGGAAGTATTTCTGAGCAGCTTTTTGGACATCTTCAACAGTAATTGCATTTATGCGTTCTAAATACGTCTTATAAAAATCATTGGGTAAACCTTCTGTTTCAATATTTAGAGCATATCTGGCTATTGTTGAAGGCTGCTCTAATGCCAAAACAAAATTCCCCACATATAGGGCTTTTGCATCCCTCAGTTCATTTTCTGTAACAGGTTCTTTTATTATCCTGTCAATTTCTTTGATTATTTCTACTACAGAACTATCCGTTACAGAGTTGCGAACACTGGTCGCTGCCCTGAATCTTGATGGAGCGTATTTATCATTACCAATACTTGAGTAAGCGCCATAAGTATAACCTTTATCTGATCTGAGATTTTGAAAAATACGAGCCTGAGGTCCACCACCCAATATGCGATTGGCCATTAGTGCTGCCAGATAATCCTCACTATCCATTTTTAGATTTACAAGGTTTTGTATGGCTATCTCCGATTGCACAGCATTGGGAACATCCACAAAGTCTATCTGCGTATATTGCGCGTCTAAAGGTTCCGAGTATCCCAATGATGGTGGCGATGCTTTAACCCAATTGTCAAAATTTTTAGTTACTAATTCTTTTACCCCATCAAATTTCACATCCCCGATAACCACCAGATATGCATTGGCAGGCACAAATAATTCCTCATAAAACCTTTCCACGTCGGCCAGAGTAACATTATTTACGGTCTCTTCAGTAACAAACTCACCATAAGGATGATTTTTGCCATAAGCTAATGCAAGTTGTACCCTGCTCGCAATTGCCGGAACATCTTTTTCTTCTGTCTTTAAACCTGTGATGAGTCTATCTCTTTCCTTATCAAATTCTTCCTGGGTAAAATTGGGGTTAATAGCAGCATCTGCCAAAAGTTCCAGGATTCTGGCAAAATATTTGGACAACCCACTTGCATAGGCACTTTGGGAACCAAAATTTAACGTTGCTCCAAGAAAATCAACCTCTTCATTAAAATCATTCTTGGAAATTGATTTGGATCCATTCCCTAATAAACTTGAAGTGAGACTTGAAACCCCTGCCTTTTCTCCTTCGGCAATTGGGGAATTGTCTATAGTAAGCTGAATGGAAACTCTTGGCAATTTATGATTCTCTACTACCAAAACTTTAAGTCCGTTCGTGAGTTCGAAACGTTGTGGGTCTTCCAGTTTAATTTCGGGTGCCGGTCCTGGTTTGGGAATTACAGTCCTGTCTACTTGAGCTTTTATGGTCATGGCCATAAAAAGCAAAACAAATATTGTATATTTTTTTTTCATTTTCTTAATTGTCAATTTTTTCTTCTGGTAGGTAATCGATGATTACCCTTTGATTGGTCTTTAGGTATTTTTCAGCGACTTCCTGAATTTCTTCCCGTGTAATTGAACGGTAAATGTCAATTTCTTTGTTTATTAATGCAGTATCTCCATACAACATATAATTTCGCGCCAAAGAATTTGCGATACCTTGTACACTCGAATTAGAGTTCACAAAATTATTTTCGAATTTATTTTGCAGTTTTTGAAAGTCATTTTCAGAAATTATTTCTTCACGTACCTTAGCAATTTCTTCTTCCATTTCGGTGACCAATACTTTGAGCCTAGTTTCCCCAACAGGAAGGGCATAAACTAAGTACATCCCGTAATCCTCCTGAGGAATTTTAAGAGCACCTACCTGTAAAGCTTGTTTCTGATCGTCAACCATTTTTTTGTACAATTTGGAACTTTTACCATCACTGAGGTAGGTTGAGATCATGTCCAGAACATAAGCATCCCTTTGAGTAAATCCCGGAGTGCGATAAGCAATAAGTGATGCAGGTATTTGGATATTAGGGTCATAAGCCTGGGTTTGCACTTCTTCAACAATGGGTTCTTCTTTGGGATAATTCCTCACTATTGTTTCACCTTTCGGGATATCCGAAAAATAATCTCTAATCAGCTTCTTTGTTTGAGTTATATCAATATCTCCAGCTATCACTAGCACGGCATTATTAGGGGCATAGTACTTTTTATGATATGCTTTCACATCTTCAATTGTGGCCGCATCCAGATCTTCCATATACCCAATATTTGGATCCTTATAAGGATGTACCTTAAAAAGGCTTTTTCCTAAGACAGGAAGTAATTGTCCATATGGTGAATTGTCAACGCTCAGCCTCTTTTCCTCTTTTACCACTTCTTGTTGAGTATCTAAACCTATTTGATCAATAATAGGATGTAGCATGCGTTCTGATTCCATCCACAATCCTAATTTTAAACTATTTGATGGAAACACTTCATAGTAATAGGTTCTGTCCTGAGAAGTATTGGCATTATTCTGGCCTCCATTGGCACGAACAATCTTAAATCCATCACCCCGTTTCATATTTTTTGTTCCTTCGGTCGTTAGCAGATGTTCAAAGAGATGGGCAAATCCGGTGCGACCTTCAGTTCGGTCTTTACCTCCAACATGGTACATTACTGAAGTGGTTACAACCGGGGCGGTATTATCCTGATGAAGAATAACATGAAGCCCGTTTTCCAGGTCATACTCTTCATAGATCACTTCTTGCCCGCTCACTGCCACAAAAGCCAGGAGTGATAACAGAGCTGTGTATAACTTTCTTTTCATAAATTTCACTTAAACAGATTGATTTATACTTTTTTTATAAGTTTTTAAGAGCCACTAATATAATTTTTTTGGATTTATGAGAAAGAAAACTCTTCTTCTTTAACAAGAATTTATATGATAATTGCGCAATATTCATTATTTTCAAGGACACAAGCAAAAATCAAAAAGATGAAACAAATCGCCCTTCCAATACGCTTTGGTATTGCAACCAGTGGAAGTCTTATCGCATATTTTTTGGTTTTGTCGCTTTTTGGATTGCATACCAATGTGTTTTTTAGTCTTTTTAATGGAGTAATTACGGGTTTCGGAATATATGAGGCCATAAAATATTTTAGGCTTCAGGAAAAACACAACTTCAACTATGGAGTTGGATTTAAGGCAGGAATGGTAACCGGCGTTGTGGCAACGCTGATTTTTACCTTCTTTTTTGCTTTTTACGCTACCGAGATTAATACAGACTTTTTAAAAGAACTTTCAACCAGTTGGTTTAATAATTTCAAAAATTTTGAGGGAATCGTATTCTTTACAGTGGCAATTATGGGATTTGCCACTACCGTGGTGTTGACACTTACATTTATGCAGTTGTTTAAAACTCCGAAGAACCTCAAGAAAAAATCTGATTAGAATAAAAAAAACTCTTGTGATTTCCCAATTTAGCAGTATATTTGCACCCGCCTTTAGAGCGCCTTTGGTGTTTATTATGCTAAAAAGCTCATTTAAAGGAAAATAAAAATATTTAATTTTACGCTATGTATGCAATTGTAGAAATAGCAGGGCAGCAATTTAAAGTTGCGAAAGACCAAAAGGTATATGTTCACCGTTTGCAGGAAGACGAAGGAAATAAAGTTTCTTTTCATAACGTCCTTTTACTGGAAGATGGTAATAACATTACAATTGGCGCCCCAGCTATAGACGGAGCCGCTGTAGAGGCTAAAGTCGTTAAACACTTAAAGGGAGACAAGGTAATTGTCTTTAAAAAGAAAAGACGTAAAGGGTTTCGAAAGAAGAATGGTCATCGCCAGTATCTAACCGAATTGGTTATCGAAAGTATTGTAGCCAAAGGTGCTAAGAAAACTGTGGCTAAGGCCGAACCTAAAAAAGAAGCTCCTGCAAAAGCTGTACCAGTAAAGGAAGCGGCTCCAAAAACTGAAGCTCCTAAGGCTAAAGTTGAAAAAGCAAAGGAAGCTCCTAAAGAAGCTCTTGATTTAAGCAAAAAAACAGTAGCTGAATTAAAGGAAATGGCCAAAGCCAAAGGAATCTCCGGGATTTCTTCTATGAAAAAGGCCGATCTTATTGAGGCATTAAATAAATAAGTTAATAACTAATACCAGCCCAGGCTTGGTATAAAAAATAATATCATGGCACATAAAAAAGGTGTAGGTAGTTCTAAAAACGGTAGAGAATCAGAATCGAAACGCTTAGGGGTTAAGATTTTTGGAGGACAGGCTGCTATTGCAGGAAATATTATTGTAAGACAACGTGGTACCAGGCACAATCCTGGTAATAATGTTTACGCCGGTAAAGACCATACCTTGCATGCAAAAGTAGACGGACTTGTAAAGTTTCAAAAGAAAGCAGGCGGAAAATCTTATGTTTCTATAGAGCCTTTTGAGGCTTAATACTCAATTGAATAACTCAAAATAAAAACCCATTATGTTTTCATAATGGGTTTTTTGTGTATATAAATAAGATTTTGATCTCTAATACCTATAATAATCCGGCTTATAAGGGCCTTTAACTTCAACCCCAATATAAGTAGCCTGATCTTTCCGCAATTCAGTAAGTTCAGCACCTAAACGTCCTAAATGCAGTTTGGCAACTTTTTCATCCAAATGCTTAGGAAGCATATATACCTTATTTTCATATTTATCGCTATGTTTCCATAGTTCTATTTGTGCAAGTGTTTGGTTTGTAAATGAATTACTCATTACAAAGCTTGGATGGCCGGTGGCACATCCTAAATTAACCAAACGTCCTTCGGCAAGTACTATAATGTCCTTTCCATCAATAGTATATTTATCTACTTGTGGTTTAATCTCATCCTTGGTATTGCCATAATTATCATTTAACCAGGCCATATCTATTTCGTTGTCAAAATGTCCTATGTTACACACTATAGCTTTATCACGCATAGCTCTGAAATGCTCTGCTTTAAGGATATCCTTATTTCCTGTAGCCGTTATTACAATGTCGGCATTATTAACTACTGTTTCTAGTTTTTTTACCTCATAGCCATCCATACAGGCCTGCAGAGCGCAAATAGGATCTATTTCTGTAACAGTTACTATTGCTCCTGCCCCTCTGAAGGAAGCTGCAGTACCTTTTCCAACATCACCATAACCTGCAACAACAACTCGTTTTCCGGCTAGCATGGTATCCGTGGCCCGGCGAATGGCATCGACTGCACTTTCCTTGCAGCCATATTTGTTATCAAATTTGGATTTGGTGACCGAATCATTCACATTTATTGCCGGCATAGGTAATTCTCCATTTTTGAAACGCTCATATAGGCGGTGGACTCCAGTGGTTGTTTCTTCTGAAAGACCCTTAATTCCAGAGGTTAGTTCCGGAAATTGATCCAATACCATATTGGTAAGATCGCCCCCATCATCCAGAATCATATTAAGCGGCTTTCGCTCTTCACCAAAAAACAGTGTTTGTTCTATACACCAGTCAAATTCCTCTTCATTCATACCCTTCCAGGCATAAACAGGTATACCGGTAGCGGCTATGGCGGCAGCGGCATGATCCTGAGTGGAGAAAATATTGCATGAACTCCAAGTAACTTCAGCACCAAGAGCAGTCAGGGTTTCTATAAGTACCGCTGTTTGTATGGTCATATGAAGACAACCCGCAATACGGGCACCCTTAAGCGGTTGTTCTTTTTTGTACTCTTCACGTAAGGCCATTAACCCGGGCATCTCTGCTTCAGCCAATTCTATTTCTTTTCTTCCCCACTCTGCCAAGGTAATGTCCTTGACTTTAAATGGAACGTATGGTATTGTATTGGTTCGCATATCTTTTTTATTTTTTACATTCGTCCTACAAAAGTCCTTTTATAATTTCAAAAGTCAAAGGTAATGATAAATTAAAATATTGTATGCCTCTATACAAAACTATAATAGTAAACCCTTATACTAAGCTATACATTTGGAAGATTACGGAATCTGAAAAGGAACTATCCTTAAATATTGAACTTACCAATAAATGCCAGCTTAGAATGAATGGTATGAAGTCTGAACTCCATAGGAGAGGATTTTTAAGTATCCGTCACTTAATGAGGCTAGCGGGTTATGTAGATAGTGATCTTTTTTATGACGAGGCCGGAAAGCCACATCTGAAAGATGGAAATCATATCTCCATTACGCATTCGTATCATTTTACAGGGATAATTGTAAGTCAGAAAGATGAGGTTGGGATTGATATCGAGAAACAAAGGGATAAAATAACCATTATTGGGCATAAGTTTACACCTATGGAAGCATATGCCGATATTAAAAAAGCAAAGGAACTTGTTAAGAAACTGACTATCATTTGGGGCGCCAAAGAGTCTCTTTATAAGATATATGCCACTCACGGCTTAAGTTTTATGGATCATATTTATATCCATGATTTTAAAAACACCGATAATACTACCAGGGGTATTATCAGTTATGATGGGCGTACATCTGACTATAATATTACTTTTCTGGAATTTGAAGAATTTACCTGTGTATATGCGATTAAAAAATAAGCGTAATATAAAGAATGGCCGGATTTTAATTTACAAATTATGAATATATCCGTTGAACTGACCTTAAGCCCGTTACAGGATAATTATGAAGAGCTGATTATAGGTTTTATCAAAAAAATACGGGCCTCCGGTTTTACTGTCCTGGAAAATCCTTTAAGTACACAGATTTATGGAGATTATGATGATATAATGAAACTACTTAATGGAGAAATTAAACTTGCTTTGGAATTAATGGAAAATGGTTTAATGTATATTAAAATTGTCAAAACAGACCGAAGCAATTATGAACCAGATTTTTGATTGGGTCTTTGCTCAATACCAGGATATCCCTACGTTTCTAATCATCCTTGAAATGATTGGCGTTGTTTTCGGGTTTTTAAGTGTATGGTATGCAAAAAGAGAAAATATCCTTGTATTTCCTACCGGAATAATCAACACAGGGATCTTTGTATATATTCTTTGGGTATACGGGTTATTGGGTGACATGCTTATAAACGCATATTATTTTTCCATGAGTATTATAGGATGGTACATTTGGACACGAAAAGTGGATGCCAACCATTTTATCCCAATTACAAAAATGAACAGCCAAGAGAAAAAATGGTCCATATTCCTGTTTATTAGTGCGATTGCTTTTGTTTCTCTGGTATATACCTTATTTGATAAATTTAATAGTTGGACAGCTTATGTTGACACACTTACAACGGCTATTTTCTTTGTGGGAATGTGGCTTATGGCCAAAAAAAAATTGGAAAATTGGACCTATTGGATTATTGGTAATGTAATTACAGTTCCTTTATATTTGTATAAAGGACTTATTTTTACATCACTTCAATATTTTTTATTCACCATAATCGCCATTTACGGTTATATGGCATGGAAGAAAAACTTAAACAAAAGCCCGCTGACATTATTAAAGTAGTTCTGTTTGGTCCTGAATCAACAGGTAAAACTACCCTAGCTCAGGAACTTGCTAATCACTATCAAACAGAATGGGTACCAGAATACGCACGCGAATATTTACAGGAAAAGTGGAATAAAGAACAAAGAACCTGTGAACCACATGATTTACTACCTATTGCAGAAGGCCAAATTCGCTTGGAAAATTATTTGACGGAAAAAGCAAATAACCTGCTTATTTGCGATACAGATCTTTTAGAGACCAAAGTATATTCTGAAGCATATTACCTTGGTTATTGCGATCCTATTTTGGAAAAATACGCTTTGCAGAATAGATACGATCTTTATTTACTAACTTCAATAGATATTCCCTGGGAAAAAGACGATCTTCGGGATAAACCTAATGAACGAGAACGCATGTTTCTCTATTTTAAGGAAACATTGGAAAAGTATGATAGGAATTTTATTATTTTAAATGGGGACAATGGAAAAAGGCTTGCGCTGGCCATTAAATCCATCGATAAATTACTCGGCAAATGATTGAATTTTCACCAATGGATTTACAACAACTACTGGAAAAAGGAATCTCAAAAGAAAAGGTTCTGGATCAGATAGAGACCTTTAAAGAGGGGATACCATTTGTAAGGTTGGAAAAGGCAGCAATAGTTTCCGATGGAATTATGAAATTAAGTAAAGCCCGGGAGAAAGAGCTAGTGAGTAAGTTCGAAGAACTAAAAAGGTTTTTAAGTTTACTCAAATTTGTTCCGGCATCGGGAGCCGCATCCAGAATGTTCAAATCCCTCTTTGACTTTTTGGAGCAATATGATCCTCGTGTTGAAGATGTGGATACCTATGTAGACAGATTAGATGATACAGATTTAAAAACCTTTTTCAAACAAATTAAAAAATTTCCTTTTTATGAGATTGTTCAAAAAAGAATAAAAAATAAAGCCGGTTCAGAAAATGACATCAAATATCGTTTTGTAAGTGAAATGCTACTAAAAGAAAACCTTAATTATGGTTTTTACCCAAAAGGACTTTTACCCTTTCACAATTATGGGAAATGTACTGTTACTGCCTTTGAAGAGCATTTAAAAGAAGCTTCAAGGTATGTTGTTGTAAACAATAAGGCAAAACTACATTTTACGATTTCAGAACAACACCAATCTTTATTTTCTAAGGAATTTGAAGCCGCTGGCCCCAGGGTATCGAAAGCTACAAAAACGGAATTAGAAGTTACCTATTCAAATCAAAAACCTTCTACAGATACTTTGGCTGTAACTCCTGATAATGAACCGTTTATGATGGATGACGGGTCATTATTATTTAGACCTGGTGGCCATGGAGCGCTTATTGAGAACTTAAATGAACAAAATGCCGATATTATCTTTATTAAAAATATTGATAATGTAGTAGTACCTAAAGAAGAAGCTGAGCTCACAACTAGTAAGAAAGTACTTGCCGGTTTGCTACTGGAAATACAACAAAAGGCATTTGCCTATGCAGATCAGTTGGATAGAAATGACATTAATGGCGAACAATTACACGAAATAAAAACATTTTTAGAGAATGATCTCAATGTTAGGTTTTTGCAGAGTTTTTCAAGTTTTAGTATCGCAGAGCAATTGGAAATATTAAAAGACAAGATTAACAGACCCATTCGCATTTGTGGGATGGTTAAGAATGAAGGCGAACCAGGTGGCGGCCCATTTTGGATAAGAGACGCACATGATCATATTTCACTGCAAATCGTAGAATCTGCCCAGGTGGATACTACCGATGAAAGCCAAATGGCTATTTTAAAGAATTCAACACATTTTAACCCG
>NZ_JBATKE010000093.1:0-14957 GCF_049669105.1 Eudoraea sp. | reverse complement strand
TTATAAAATGTAACTGTCATAGCCGAATGCAAGTAACAAAGATATGACTTTATTTGAGCAATTTAAATGAGTTAAAAAGTCGTTAAATGGAAATATTTAGATTAAAAATCAAGTATTTTTACAAGGTATTTTAAAAGATCATTTACCTATGAAAAGATTTGGAAGCCTATTATTAGTTGCAGTTTTCGCTGGTGCAATAACCCTTGTTTCGTATAAGATGTTTTTTGAAAAAATAAATTATGCGGTAGTCACGGACAAATCAGAGATTCCATTATTACCTACTAGTAATAAACCAGTGTCGTATAAAGGAAATGGTATTAACGAAGTTGATTTCACTATTGCAGCGGAAAATACCGTTAACGCGGTTGTGCATGTTAAAAACCTTACATTAAATAGCAGCCCGGGAAGCTTATTAGATTTTTTCTATGGCTCTGAAAGTCGTCAAATTCCGCAGATAGGTACAGGTTCCGGAGTCATTATTTCACCAGATGGGTATATAGTCACTAATAACCATGTGATTGCCAAGGCTAATGAGATTAGAATTACATTAAACAATAATAAGACCTATGAGGCGGAAATTATCGGCTCTGATCCCAACACCGATATTGCATTGCTAAAAATTGATGTGGATGAGAACCTCCCTTATCTTGCTTTTGGTGATTCGGATGAAGCCAAAATTGGGCAATGGGTCTTAGCCGTTGGCAATCCATTTAATCTAACATCTACAGTAACAGCAGGAATAGTTAGCGCCAAAGCCAGAGATTTGGGCAGAGATCAATCTTTTATCCAAACAGATGCCGCGGTTAATCCAGGTAATAGCGGGGGAGCATTAGTTAATACCAATGGCGATCTAATTGGTATAAACACTGCGATTACTTCACAAACCGGTTCCTATGTTGGCTACTCCTTTGCAGTTCCTAGTAATATCGCCAAAAAGGTAGTTGAGGATATAATGGAATACGGAAACGTTCAGAAAGGAATACTGGGTATAACATCTCCTCGTCTTAGTACTCCTTATGCGGTAAATAATGGCATAAATGAAATTGATGGTGTATATATTGATGGTGTAGAAGAGGATTCCGGGGCAGATGACGCTAATTTAAGGTCGGGAGATATTATAAAGATGGTAGATAATATTAAAGTGCGGAAATTTGCCGATTTAACCGGTTATGTATCCACCAAAAGACCGGGAGATAGAATTAAAGTAACCATTGATCGAAATGGAGAAGATATTGTAATCCCGGTAGAACTAAAGGAAAGGCAATCCATTATTGTTCCTGTAATGGGGCTCCGGGTTAAAAACTTGTCAGAGAAAGACAAAGAAACATTTAATACTAAAGTCGGTGTAAAGATTACCGGAGTACCTGAGACCTACAGAGGATATGGGCTAAATGGCAAAGTCATTTTGCAAATTGATGATGAAAAAGTAAATGATATTTATGAAGCAAAAAATATCTTTGCCGCTATCTCCAGATATGACAAAACAGTAATAACCCTTATCGATGAAAATGGGGAGAAAGAACGAATAGTTTTTCAATAAAGAAGTTACTTATAGAACAATATATAGCACTCTTTTTAGAGTGCTTTTTTATTTGTCTTTTCCCTATGCGATGCAATCAGAATTCAATAATTTTGCCGATAAATAAATAAACATAGATGAGCCCAATCAAATCTTATGAAAAAGAGCTTGCTTTTCAGGCTGATAGGAGAAAAGCCACAACAGAATTCATCAAAATTATAAGTGATCTATGGTATGATAAAGCAATCGAAATAGTGCTTTTTAAGAACCAGGTAATTGATAAAAATGTAAGTGACATCATAAACCTTCACGAATACGCAGGTGAATTTGTACAAAAACCAATTTCTATCTTTGATTCAGTGGAAATATTGCGTGCTATTAATGATATTAATTTGCCCCCATCCAAGATAGATATTGGAAAACTTACCTACGAGTATCATTCAGATAATAATAATTATCACGACGTTAAGACATTTGTTCTTTATAAATTAAAAGATGCCAAAAATTCCAAAGAAATTAAACCTAAGGATGTTGTTCTCTACGGTTTTGGCCGAATAGGAAGGCTAATAGCAAGAGAGCTCATGGCTAAAACAGGTAAAGGCAATCAGTTAAGGCTTAGGGCCATAGTTACCAGGGGAGAACTAACTGAGGAAATTCTGGAGAAAAGGGCCACGTTACTAAAAACAGATTCTGTTCATGGTCAATTCACAGGAACCGTAGATTATGATATAGCTAAAAAGGCATTAGTTATAAATGGTACTACGGTACATATTATTAGTTCTGATAAGCCTGAAAAAATAGACTATACAAAATACGGAATTAACAATGCTCTGATTATTGACAATTCAGGGGCTTTCAGGGATAAAAAATCATTAGAAAGGCATTTGAAAGCATCAGGAGTCAGCAAAGTTCTGCTAACTGCTCCGGGAAAAGAAATACCTAATATTGTACATGGTGTTAATCAATATGATTTTGATCCCGATACTATTGATATCTACTCCGCTGCTTCATGCACAACTAATGCCATTACACCTATATTGAAGGTTGTTGATGATTCACTGGGGATAAAAAAAGGACATTTAGAAACCATCCATGCATATACAAATGATCAAAACCTGGTTGATAATTTGCACGGTAAATACAGAAGGGGAAGAGCGGCTGCACTAAACATGGTAATAACGGAAACAGGGGCAGGAAGTGCAGTGGAAAAAGCGCTGCCATCACTGGAAGGTAAACTAACATCAAATGCAATAAGAGTGCCGGTTCCGAATGGTTCTCTGGCTATACTAAACCTGGAGATCAAAAATAGAACATCGAAAGAAGCCCTAAATACCATAATAAAAAAGTATGCCTTGGAAGGTGATTTGGTAGAACAAATTAAATATTCACTAAGCAATGAACTGGTTTCAACAGATATTGTTGGCACAGCCGCACCTTCTATTTACGACAGTAATGCAACCATTGTATCCGCCGATGGTAAAAATATTGTGCTATATGTTTGGTATGATAATGAGTTTGGGTATTCTCATCAAGTAATCAGATTAGCAAAATATATAGCAAAAGTGAGGCGATACACGTACTATTAATAAGGTTTCTAAACAGTGAATACAGCTATCAGAATTTTGAATAATTATTTTTGATAGTCGAATTTTTTTTATTAATTAATATTATTAGATTACTTTAGTTCTCTCTCTGAATCATATATTAATACTTAGAATTATTTTAATGAAAGGTTTTAGCAAAATTTATATTGTAATCGCTTTCCTGACATGTAACCTAAATTATGCACAACAGAGTGCCGAGCAGGAAGTACTGTCTTTAGATAGTGGTTCTATAGAAAGTCAGTTTGAATATTTATACACAAAATCTGGTAATTATAATGCGGAAGGAAAAAGATATGAAGTAGTTCGTATTATCAACCTCGATAAACTCAAGAAAAATGTTCTTGATTCTTTAAATGCCTTAAATAAAAAGGAAATTGAACTAAAAAATACTATAAGTAACCACGAAGCCACTATTAGTTCCCTAAATAGTAAATTAATAGAGACTACTGATAATCTTTCAACTGTTACCAATGAAAAGGATAGCATGTCCTTATTAGGGGCACAGGTTTCCAAGGGTACTTATAATGTCATTCTGTGGACCGTAATTATTGGTTTACTTATGTTATTCTTTTTGTTTGTTTATAAGTTTCGAAGAAGCAATATCTTAACTCAGGTGGCCAAGGCCAATTTAAGCGAACTGGAAACTGAATATGAGGACCATAGGCGCAGGGCCCTGGAAAGAGAACAAAGGATAAGCAGGCAACTCCAGGACGAAATAAATAAATACAAAAAATCAAAATAAAAAAAAGCTCCTAAAAGGAGCTTTTTTTAGCATAATACATCATGATCAATATTATTCGGGCAAAAGAAGAGCATATTCCAATATTGATTTCCCTTTTGGATGAATACAGAATTTTCTACCACCAGAATTCAGACGAACAGGGTGCACAAAAATTTTTAGAAGCAAGAATAAAGAATAAGGATTCTGCCATTTTTATCGCATTTTATGACGGCTCTCCTGCTGGTTTTACCCAATTATATTCTTCTTTTTCCACGGTAAGTCTTAAACCCATTTTTATTTTAAATGATTTGTATGTTTATAAAGAATTTAGAAAAAAAGGGATTGGCGCAGAATTATTGATCAGCGCCAAAGATTATTGCATGTTGTCTGGTTATAAAGGACTGGCCTTGGAAACTGCCATAAACAATCCTGCACAAAATTTATATGAACGACTGGGTTGGAAAAAAAATACCTCCTCGCTATATTATTTTTGGGAAGCGAAATAGGTATATTAAACCAGAAGAAGAATAACTCTCATGAGAATAGATATTATTACTGTCTTACCGGAATTATTAAAAAGCCCTTTTGAGGCATCTATATTGAAGCGTGCAATAGATAAGAAACTGGTAGAAATACACCTGCATAACTTAAGGGATTATACGGATAAAAGCTATAACCAAGTAGATGATTACCAATTCGGAGGTGGGGCAGGTATGGTTTTAATGATTGAACCTATTGATAAATGTATCAGTGCTCTTAAAAAAGAGCGACAGTACGATGAGATTATTTATATGACCCCTGATGGTGAGACCTTAAATCAAAAGGTTTCAAATGGTCTGTCCTTATTAAAAAACATTATCATTCTCTGTGGCCATTACAAAGGAGTTGATCAAAGAGTTAGAAATACTTTAATCACCAGGGAAATATCTATTGGAGATTATGTATTATCGGGAGGTGAATTGGGGGCAGCTGTGCTGTGCGACTCCATTATTCGTTTGCTTCCCGGCGTACTTAATGATGAAACCTCTGCCCTGACAGATACTTTTCAGGACAACTTATTGGCCCCGCCTGTATACACCCGCCCCAGGGAATATAAGGGCCTGAAAGTTCCTGATATTCTATTAAGCGGCAACTTTCCTGAAATTGAAAAATGGCGGGAAGATCAGGCAATGGAAAGAACTTTAAAGCTCAGACCTGATTTACTAAGGGAGTAAAAAACAGTATTCCCATATAAAAATTGCGTAAAATATATTGTAAGTAATAATTTAAAGACTATTTTTGCAATCGATTTGAAATCAACCTCTGACGAAATCCGTGAATGTTGTTTTTGACTTAATTAAAATAAAAAGCAATGGAATCCTTAATAACATTTGTTGAAAACGAATTCGTTCCAAAAAAAGAATTTCCAAAATTTACTCCCGGTGATACAATTACGGTTTATTACGAAATAAAGGAAGGTGAAAAAACGCGAACCCAGTTTTTTAAGGGAGTAGTAATACAAAGAAGAGGGACTGGTGCAACAGAAACATTTACTATTCGTAAAATGTCCGGCACAATTGGTGTTGAAAGAATATTTCCTGTAAACATGCCAGCTTTGCAAAAAGTTGAAATTAACAAAAAAGGTAAAGTACGAAGAGCTCGTATATTTTACTTTAGAGGTCTTACAGGTAAAAAAGCCAGGATCAAAGAAATTCGTTCATAAAACGTTTACAAAACAAAAAGAAACCCTGATATATTTATCAGGGTTTTTTTATTGTTCAAACAATACTGAATATATTTTTAAGTGCTTTTTTTCTGGAAAGCTAAAATCGTTTTATTAATTATAGAAACGCAGTCTAAGAGTTGATCTTCTGTAATGACCAAAGGTGGTGCAAAACGAATGATATTTCCGTGAGTAGGTTTTGCAAGTAACCCATTTTCTTTCAATGCTAAACATATTTCCCAGGCAGTACTGCTGTCCTCATTGTCATTAATGACAATCGCATTTAAAAGTCCTTTGCCGCGTACCAGCTTCACAAGTGCACTTTTCGCTATTAATTTTCTCATTTCGGAACGAAATATTTTTCCTAGGTAATACGCATTTTCAGCTAGATTTTCGTTTTTGACCACTTCTAAGGCTGCAATGGCAACTGCACAGGCCAAAGGGTTTCCTCCAAATGTAGAACCGTGATTACCGGGTCTAATGACATCCATTATATCATTATCAGCCAGAACAGCCGATACAGGGAAAACACCTCCGGACAAAGCTTTTCCTAAAATCAATATATCAGGTTTCACTTCCGGGGTACCACTACATAGCTTATCAGTACAGGAACAATTACCACAAGAAGCCAGTAAACGGCCCGTTCTGGCAACACCTGTCTGCACTTCATCCGCAACAAACAAAACATTCTTTTGCTTGCATAGATTATAGGCTTCCTTTAGGTAGTCGTCATCCGGAACATAAACACCAGCCTCTCCCTGTATTGGTTCAACCATAAAAGCGGCAACATTTTCGTCCTCCAAAGCCTCCCCTAATGCATTTATATCATTATATCGGATTGAGAAAATCCCAGGAGTAAACGGACCAAAATTCTCTGTAGCTATTGGATCATTGGAGGCAGAAATAATGGAAATTGTACGACCATGAAAATTATTTTGGCATACAATTATTTTAGCCTGATTCGCATGAATCCCTTTTTTTTCATACCCCCATTTTCTGGCTAATTTCATTGCAGTTTCCACCGCTTCCGCTCCCGTATTCATAGGTAATACCCTATCAAAACCAAAGTATTCGGTTACGTATTTCTCGTATTTACCGAGCATATCATTATAAAATGCTCGGGAAGTAAGCGTTAATTTTTCAGCCTGCTCTTTTAAGGCAGAAATAATATGTGGGTGGCAGTGCCCTTGATTAACAGCTGAGTATGCGGATAAAAAATCATAATACTTCTTACCTTCTACATCCCATACATAAACTCCCTCACCCCTGTTTAAAACCACTGGTAATGGATGATAATTTTGTGCTCCGTATTTAGCTTCCAATGCTATTGCATTTTGGGAAGATATTTTTTCTAATACTGACATTTTTCGGACAATTTAGATAAAACTTTAGCTATTCCTTCTTTGGGAGAGAAATCATCCAATGCAGAAGCGCTAAATTACAAATTATGACGCTATTTATGAAATAAGCTATCCCTTCTTGTATTCCTTATTTTTCTATCCTTGCAAGAGTTGCAATTTGCAATTCTAATCGCTTGAGTTCTCGAAGAATATCGTTCTTATCCATTTGCATCCAAACAAACAGCTTAAGCATTCCCATAGCTATCATACTCAAAAAACCAGCAGATGCCCATTTTATGAGTTCGTTCGTGTTCTCTGTATTAAAAAACCGGACAATACAATAAACGAATGCCATAAACATTAGTAAGTGTACCACATTCATAATAGCTGCCAACCATCCCAATTTTCCCTTATAAACTTCTCCTATTTTACCCATAAGATTTTGTTCTTCCAGCTCATCGTAAAAAGCAGCCTCTTCTTTAGATAAAGTCTCTTTGATTAATTCGTCAATTTTTTCTGTCTTCTTATTCATGATTTCTGTTTTTTAAAATTATTTTTAATTTTTCACGGGCATGGTATAGCCTTGATTTTACTGTCCCTTCTGATTTGTTCAAAATCTCACTGATTTCCCTGAGGGAATACTCCTCCAAATAAAACAAACGAAGAACAACTTGTTGATCTCGAGGCAAACCTTTAATAGCCGTATAAATTTTTACAAGATCAGATTCTTTGTGATCCAAATCATTATCCACTTTCGGCTCTTTATAGTATTCCTTTAATTTTTCTCTATCTCTTTGATTTTTGTTTAAATAATCAATGGATTTTCTGGTGACAATCTGCATCGCCCAACTACCAAAACTGTCAGGTTTTTTTAAATTGGGTAGTTTTTTTATAATTAATCCCCAGCTGTCCTGAACAATATCTTTAGCTATATCTTTATCATAAGTGAACCAATAAGCGTGGTTACACATTTTTGAATTATATCGCTTCACTAACAAGGAAAATGCCTTCTTATTCCCTGATCGATATTGCAAAACCAATAATCCTTCGAATATTTTTTTAGCGTTTCCCATTTCTTATTCTACACTAGAGACCGATTAATTCTAAAAAGGTTCAATTTTTTTGCCTTTTTTTCTTTAATTCCTCTTAAAGATAAGATTAAAGCTTCGCTGTAAATAGTATTTTTGCGGCATGAGAAAAAGCAGGACCCGCCAGATTTTTGAGAATGTAGCCGTCATAGATGCAGGTGCCAAGGGAAAAGCCATTGGTAAAGCACCAGATGGCAGAGTTATTTTCATCTCCAACGCTGTACCAGGGGATGTTGTGGATGTTTGTACCACAAAAAAAAGAAAGGCTTATTTTGAGGGCGTAGCTACAACTTTTCACACCTTGTCTGATAAGCGCACGAAACCTGAATGTGAGCATTTTGGAACTTGTGGAGGATGCAAATGGCAACATATGGGTTACGAGCACCAATTATTCTACAAACAAAAAGAAGTTGAAAACAATTTAAGACGAATAGGTCATTTGGAAATTCCAGAAATTACTCCAATAATTGGGTCTGATCAAAAGTATTTTTACCGTAATAAAATGGAATTCTCATTTTCTGACAGCAGGTGGCTAACCCAGGAAGAAATCAATTCAAAAAGTGAAATAACAGATAAAAATGCAATTGGTTTTCATATTCCGGGAATGTGGGATAAGATACTGGATATTAAAAAATGCCATTTACAATCAGATCCTTCCAATGACATCCGCCTGGAAATAAAGAAATATGCTCAGTCAAATGAACTTAGCTTTTTTAATCCGAGAAATCAAAAGGGGCTTTTGCGAACACTGATGATAAGAACGTCATCTACCAAAGAAATCATGGTCCTAATCCAATTCTATGATGATGATGAGAACAAACGAAGCGGATTGTTAAATCACCTGAAGACTAAATTTCCGCAAATTAACTCATTATTATACGTTATTAACCGCAAGGGTAATGACACAATTTATGATCAGGAAATTAACTGCCATTACGGTAAGGAATTCATCTACGAACAAATGGAGGGTCTTAAATTTAAGATCACCGCAAAATCGTTTTATCAGACCAATTCTCTTCAGGCGTACGAGCTTTACAAAGTAGTTAGAAAATTTGCAGGTTTAAATAAAACGGAGCTGGTTTATGACCTTTATACCGGAATAGGTACTATTGCACAATTCATTGCTGCTGAAGCTAGTAAAGTTATAGGAATTGAGGCAATACCGGAAGCAATTTTAGCGGCCGAAACAAATGCTCAGGAGAATAACATTAACAATGTAACTTTTTTCTCAGGAGATATGAAAAACATACTTAATGACGAGTTTGTAGCCGTTAACGGAAGACCAGACATTATAATAACTGATCCGCCGCGAGATGGGATGCATAAAGATGTGGTCAGGCAAATACTTGAAATTGCACCGGAAAAAATTGTTTATGTTAGTTGTAATAGTGCCACCCAGGCACGTGATCTGGAACTTATGAAAGAGGCATATCAAATAAAAAAAATACAGCCGGTAGACATGTTTCCACAAACACATCACGTAGAAAATGTTGTACTTTTGGAAAAACGGATCCATTGATAAAGAAAGTCTGATATGCTTAATAAATTTACCAACTAGGTATGGAAAAAATAAGGATTCTCCTACTTGTTCTAATAGTAATTATTTCCTTTACTGCCTGTGAAAAAGACGATATCTGCGTGGATGGCAATACTCCTCTACTGATCATTCGATTTTATGATAATGAAAACCCGGGTGAATTGAAGGCCGTACCCAGTTTAAGAGTTGTTGGTTTAGGTCAATCCTCCACGGTTAATACATTTGCTGATAGAACTTCTTTAGACTCAATTGCCCTGCCTTTAAGAATAAATGAAGCCAACACCGGGTTTATATTAATTTCTGATTCAGCTGATGAAGACGACTTGGAAACAGGCAACAATGATACACTCACTTTTGACTATAGTACGCTGGAAGTTTTTATTTCGAGGGCCTGTGGTTATATTGCGAATTATGATGACTTAGGTGAATTACTTACTTCAGACAGTGAAAACTGGATCCAAAACATCGAAATAGTTTCGCCTTTAATACAACAGCAAGACAGCGCCCATGTTAAGATATTTCATTAGTTGTTTTTTTCTTTTCAGCTTCTGTTTAAGTGAAGCACAGTCGGATTCTTTGCAATTAGGTTCCAGAGATTCAACAAGTTTTGGCCAACGTTATGGACTGCGCATTGGTGTTGATTTAAGCAAACCGATAAGAGCACTTTTAGATAGTGATTATTCTGGCCTTGAATTCGTAGCGGACTATCGAATTACCAAAAAACTTTACATTGCAGCTGAGTTTGGTAACGAAGAAAAAACGAGTTTTGAAGCTCTTGAAAATATAGATGATATTAATAGAGTTGAGTTGTATAACTATACTACCTCTGGCAGTTATGTTAAACTTGGAGTTGATTTTAATACCTATGAGAATTGGTTCGGCATGACTAATGCTATACTTTTTGGCGCCAGATATGCGGGAAGCTCTTTTAGCCAGACTTTAAATAATTATACAATTTATGACAGCAACAGGTATTGGAATCCCACTAATTTTGCTCCGGGATCTGGTTCGTCAGAAGAATTCAGCGGTTTAACTGCTACTTGGTTAGAGTTTCTTTTAGGAATAAAAGTTGAACTATTTGCAAATATATATCTTGGTGCCAGTGTTAGGCTCGCATATCTATTCACGAATAAAGAAGCTGATTTCTTACCAAACTTATGGATACCCGGTTTCAATAAGGTAAATGATAATAGTAAATTTGGAGTAGGATATAATTATTCCATTTCTTACTTCATCCCTCTATACAGGAAAAAGGCCAATAAAAAGAAGAATGAAAACCCTCCGGAAGAATAATTCAAATTTTCCTTATTTCTTTTGAATCAAAATACTTAAGTACAAAAGCTTTAATCCTAGGATTTATTTATTCGACCTGATTGTTGTATTTAGCTTTTTTACTACCCTTGTACATAACATACTTTACCAGGCGAGATTCCAAATGACTGTTAAATACTTTTATTTTTCGTGAAGGACGAAGCCCGACAAACTTTAAAGCTTCAAGGTTAGATGTAATGAACCATGCATCTGTTCCAGGATAATTTTGCTTTAAAGTATCCCCTATGTTCCCATAAAATTCTTCCATTTCAATATTTAACCGCTCTCCATAAGGTGGATTAAACACCATATGTAAATGGTTTTCTGTGAATTTTTCCGATTCAAAGAAATTTTTACGTTCAATAGAAATGTATTCTGAGAGATTGGCATTTTCTACATTATCAATTGCCTTTTGTACCGCCGAAGGTGCTTTATCATAACCAGTGATCTTATAATGGAACTCCCTTGTTTTATTTAGGCTACTTTCAACTATTTTCTCATAAAGTTCACTGTCAAAATCCTGCCATTTTTCAAATGCAAATTCCTTGCGATTTATATTTGCCGGTATATTGCATGCGATCATGGCCGCTTCTGTTAAGAATGTCCCACTGCCACACATCGGATCTAAGAAATGAGACTGCCCATCCCATCCGCTTAAAAGAAGAAGTCCCGCTGCTAACACTTCATTGATTGGAGCAATATTGGTTGCTGTTCTGTAACCTCTTTGATGCAATGAGCGACCGGAAGTATCAAGGGATACATTACACTGGTTCATTTGGATGTGGATATTTATACGTAATTCCGGAAACTTAATATCCACATCAGGCCGCTTACCAACAGTATCACGAAATTTATCCACGATGGCATCCTTTGTTTTTTGAGACACATAAAGTGAATGTGTAAAATTTTCTGAATTAACCGTCGCATCAATGGCAAAAGTTATTTCCGGGCTCAAATACTTGGACCATTCCATCTCATATATCTTCTTATAAAGATCTGTTTCATCCTTTACATAGAATGAATGAATAGGCTTTAATATCTTTATCGCGGTACGAAGACATAAATTTGCTTTATACATAAAACCGGTATCGCCTTCAAAAGCAACCATCCTTATGCCTTCAACAACATTTACCGCTCCCAGGTTTCGCAATTCCTTTGCTAATATTTCCTCAAAACCAAACATGGTCTTGGCAACCATTTTAAAATTATTACCCATAGTACATTTAAAGAATGCCACAAAAATACATTAATTTTATCCACATTGTTTTTCAGTAAACCTAATACCACTTAAATTAAACATGACTTATATTTTACTGATCATTGCTGTTCTATTGAGTTTTGGGTTTGTGGTCCTTACAAGACCTAAAAAGAAAGAAGGCCTTCGCTTGTTACTGGCATTCAGTGGTTCATTTTTATTAGCGCTTACACTTTTTGAACTTCTGCCGGAAGTCTACAAACAATCTGATCCTAAGATAATTGGGATATTTATTATGCTTGGGATTCTCCTTCAGATTTTTTTAGAGTTCTTTTCAAAAGGTGCGGAACATGGTCATGTACATCTTAATAGCCAAGAAAGTAATTTTCCCTGGTTACTTTTTATAAGTCTTTGCCTTCATGCATTCTTAGAAGGTATTCCTATAAACCAGAACAATGATATATTATATGGCATTTTGGTTCACAAAGTACCAATAGCCATTATTCTAAGTATCTTCCTCGTAGGTTCCAAAATTAATATTTTCTATGGGTCATTGTTTATGGTATTTTTTTCTATAATGACCCCTCTAGGAAGTTATGCAGCCTCAAAGTTCGATTTTATCTCAGATTATAGCGCTCCAATTACAGCATTAGTTATAGGTGTATTTCTCCATATTTCTACTGTTATCCTTTTTGAAAGCTCTGAAGGTCACACCTTCAATATTAGAAAGTTAACGGCCATTGTAATTGGAACAGCGATAGCATATTTTATCTAGATTACTGCAAAGGCAATATACAGCCAATGACTTATGGCACCGCCCAATACCATGAAATGCCATATGAGATGGTTATAGGGTATACGTTTAAAAGCATAGAAAAAAATACCTGTTGTATAGAAAAAACCTCCCAGCATCAGTAAATAGAGGCCAGTTTTAGAGGTATTTGAAAGTAGGTTTTGAAGGTCAAAAACTATCAACCAACCCATAAAAAGATATAGTATTAGAGACAATACCTCATGTTTTCCTGTAAAAAATAGCTTGAGTATCGTACCTGCTATAGCAATGCCCCAAATAGTATAAAAAATTAACCATCCATTCCCTTCCTCTAAAGTGATGAGGGCCACTGGCGTATAAGTCCCTGCTATTAAGTAGTAGATACATATATGATCCAAAACCCTGAGTTTCATCTTTACTGCCTGGGCAGAAACATAATGATAAAGTGTCGATGCAAGGAACAGGAGGATTATTGAGATACTATAAACAACTAAGGAGATGGTTGAATACTCAGTTTTTTGAGTATCAAACTTTAAAAGCAAATAGAATCCAATTATACCAAGAAAAATCCCAATTCCGTGGGATATGGCATTTAGCTTTTCTTCTTTGTGATAATCTATCTTCACTATTTATAGCGCTTTCCACGCTTTATAACCATATCCACGTCTTGCAATAAACTAATATATCTCAAAACGTCTCCATTTACAGCAATAATATCTGCATATTTACCTGGGGTTATGGTCCCCACTTCATCCGCCACTCCCATCCATAAGGCCGGCCAGTAAGTTGCAGATCTAATAGCATACATAGGGTCTATTCCAAATTCATTAACCCAAACATCTAATTCATTCCAGGTAGATTGACTATGAAATTTTGTTGGTATTCCACTATCAGTACCAACGAGAAGAACAACACCTGCATCAAGCAATTGGTTAATTTTAGTTTTTAATGTAGGTTTTCTGGAAGGTGTCAATTGATAATAGGGTAGTCTATCCGGGTGAGCAAGACTTCGCTTAATATCGGTTACAATACTATCTGGCAGCCCAAGATGCCAGGAATCATTATCCAGTTTTTCTGGATTATCACGGACATATTCATAATTATATAGACCTTCAACTGTTGGACACCAGAAAAGGGGTCCCATATTCATTTGAGCGGTTCTCTCTTTAATCATTTCCATGATATCATCGGGGTATTTGGGTGCGGAAGACAATCCGGTATGTTCAAAACAATCCACATTTACTTCCAAACCTCTTCTAATTTCTTCCGGCCTATGCCCATGTGCAACAACTTTTAAATTATTTTTATGGGCTTCATCCACCACAGCCCTTAGCTCTTCCATAGTCATTTGGTCCTGATCAATAAGTTTGATGACATCTACCCCTGCATCGGCTAACTTTCGAATTTTTTTTCTTCCATCCTCAGGGCTGTCCACCCCCCATCTAAAATCTTCTGTCCCTGGATAGGGTTTATGCTGAATAAAAGGTCCTGAAACATAAAGAGTGGCACCGGGGATTTCTCCGTTATCAATCGCGTCTCTTACTGCTATGCTCTCTTTAAGAGGGGCTCCTAAATCCCTGGCACTGGTGACTCCAGCCATGAGTAATTGATGGGCAGAAGATGGCATAATAACATCTCCAAATAGTGGAGGATAGGTTTTGTCCCAATAGGCATAGTCGGCGTGGCCATTGATCATGGTATGGACATGCATATCCCATAGGCCAGGTAGTACTGTCATTCCTTCTGTAGAAATAATTTCTGCATTGGCCGGTATGGTGATGTTACCTTTTGTTCCTACGTTCTTTATTTTTTGGCCTTCAATGATGATAACACTATTTTTAATTGGATCAGAACCGAACCCATCAATAAGAGTTCCACCAACTAAGGCTTTAATTTTATTTTCCTGAGAAGAAATTATTAATGTAAATAGGCAGAATATTATTGTCAGTGCTTGTTTGTGCATCGTTTTGTTTCTTTTTATAAAGATAGGAAAAACATATAGTGCGTTTTACTTTTTTGGTGAGCCAGAAGAGAAATTATTGATCAAAAAAAAGGATCCCGACCAAATGAATGATCGGGATCCTCGAAGAAGGCGGCGGCCTACTCTCCCACCAGTTACGGCAGTACCATCGGCGCAGACGGGCTTAACTTCCCTGTTCGGTATGGAA
>NZ_JBATKE010000092.1:0-3229 GCF_049669105.1 Eudoraea sp. | reverse complement strand
TTTTTTATCCATTTTTATAGAAGTAAAGCTAAGTGACACCAGGCCAAGGACCGCCGTGATTAAAAGTATTTTAGTTTTCATAAATAAAATTTTTGTAAGATAAAGAAAAGCAGGAAACTTTTGTATTTTGAGCTATAATTCATATAAATTCTAAGCTTGAATTACGAAATACTTTCCGCCTTTATCCTGGCAACGGCTGCCCTGGCAATAGCACCGGGACCCGATAATATTTATGTCTTAACACAAAGTATATCCAATGGTATAAAATATGGCCTTTCAACCACCGCCGGACTAATTACAGGATGTATTGTCCATACTACTTTCCTGGCATTTGGTGTCTCAGTACTCATTAAGGAAAACGATCAGATATTTTTTGTTGTTAAACTATTTGGAGCTTTTTATTTATTTTACCTGGCTTATAAGGTATACCGTAATAGGGCGCATATTACTTTAGATAATACAGAGATTCCTAAAAAGTCCTTAAGTCAATTATTCAGACAGGGTTTTATTATGAATGTACTCAATCCGAAGGTTACTATTTTCTTTCTTGCTTTTTTTCCCGGCTTCCTTTTCAGCGAAGATTTGAATACAGTAATTCAATTTTATGTTCTTGGTTTATTATTTATGATAGTTACATTCATCATTTTTTCTTCTATTGCACTGCTTTCCGGGGCTATTGCACAACAAATAAAAAAGCATTCTGGTATTGAATTATTTCTCAGGTGGTTACAAATAGTTGTCTTTTCCGGTATCGGAATCTTCCTGTTGTTTTCGGATAATTAATGCTAATTTTGGTAAATACTAGATTCACCGTATGCCCGAAAAAGTGAAGATTATTGAATGCCCAAGAGATGCTATGCAAGGCATTAAAAGCTTTATTCCTACAGAAAGGAAAATAGCTTACATTCAGTCACTACTGGGTTGTGGCTTTGACACTATAGATTTTGGTAGTTTTGTATCTCCAAGGGCCATTCCGCAAATGGCCGATACTGCTGAGGTGCTTTCAAGATTAGATCTTTCCAAATCAAAGAGCAAGTTATTGGCTATTGTGGCTAATGTTCGCGGCGCAAATGATGCAAGTATATACCCAGCAATTGATTATTTGGGATATCCTTTTTCTATTTCTGAAAACTTTCAAATGCGGAACACGCATAAAACCATTGCACAATCCATAGATGTTCTGAGTGAGATTCTTGAAATAGCCAATGCAACTAACAAAGAAGTAGTTACTTATCTCTCCATGGGATTCGGCAATCCATATGGTGATCCATGGAGTGTAGAAGTTGTTGGAGAATGGGCAGAAAAATTGGCAAATATGGGAGCTCGGATACTATCCTTGTCTGATACAGTTGGGACCTCTACCCCTGAGGATATAAACTATTTATTTTCACATTTAATTCCTAAATACCCCAATGTTGAATTTGGAGCCCATTTGCATACAACACCAAGCAGATGGTATGAAAAAGTAAATGCTGCATATAAAGCTGGTTGTCGAAGGTTTGATGGCGCCATACAGGGGTTTGGGGGTTGTCCAATGGCCAAGGATGAATTAACCGGAAATATGCCTACTGAGAAAATGTTGTCTTATTTTACCGAAAACAAAATAGATACCGGAGTCCAATGGATGGTTTTCGAAGCAGCACATAATAAGGCCTCCGAGCTGTTTTCCAAATATCAATAAAGGTCTGCACAAGAATTGCCTATTGCTAGTATAACTCTCTTTATAAACCCTTATTTAATATCTCAGGAAGATCCCAATAAAAGCTCCAAAAGGATGACCGGGGCGCAAACCTGCAGGAACACGGGATACAGCATATGTCTCATCCAATAGATTAATGATTCTTCCATTAATACTGAAATGATCATTAAGATGATACTTTGCTGAAAAATCTACTACAAAACTAGATGGTACTAATTCATTGGCAGGAATACTACCACTTCCGGCTTTGGTTCTAAAGGCGCCATTGTATCTTCCGCTGAGATTTAATTCATAGGAAGGGTGCTCCAAAGAAATCAAGACATTAAACTGATGTTTGGGGATATAAGGCATTTCATCACCCTTAGTAACTTCTCCCCAGATATCATTGGGACTATCAAAACTACTTCTGAATTCTGCATTGGTGAGAGTATAAGCAAAAGTTATGGGAAGCCTTAGCTTCTTGTGGTTATTTAAGGCATTGTAATTTAATAAGACTTCTAACCCTGTCACATTTACTTCTCCGGCATTGAATTGTTCCAAACTACCAGTACCTCCGGTAGCAGCCAGGTCACTTCCTAAAAGATTGCTGTAGTCATTAAAAAACCCTACGAGTTCTCCCGAAAAGTTTCCCAGTGTAAACCGGGATCCTAATTCATAATTGACACTTTCTTCCGGCTGTTCACCTTCTTTGCTCGTTGGAGGAGAAAACCCTTTGTGAATACCTCCAAAAATAGATATCTGGTTGAAATTATAATTCAAACCCATCCCTGGAATCCAGACGTTGACTTGGTTTTCACGGGTAGAGAGGTCAATGCCCTGACGCGAGACATCATTCTTACCATAGTCTTTTCGTCCCAGGGAAATAGACTCATACCTTAATCCTGGGGTAACAGTAAGGTTTCTGTATTTAAGTTTATATAATAAATAACTGGAGAAGGCATTAGCATCGCTAATCCGATTGGCATCAGTGCCTGGGGTTCCCGCGGTAGTTAGGTTCATAATACCATTGTTAATCCCATAGCCATCAACCCATTGAAATCTGTCTTCCTGGTCATAATGAAAACGAGCACCCAATTCCAGATCATGAAAGGTATTATCGCCACTCCAATGGTAGTCAAACTTCGTCTGAATACCTTGGGAAACATATTTTCTGTTATTGGCTTTTACTAATAAGGCATCGGCTGCCGCATCCTGATTACCGGAGATAACGTTGTAATATTCCTCATTAGTTATGGGGTTTTCAAGAATATTTGCAATACCCTTGCGGTCTCCATTTAGTGTTACGGCGTCTAGTTTATACCAGTTTCGGCTAAATCCATTGTAATAGGCTGTAGTTGTGATATGGAAATAATCGCTGAAATCCAACACATAGGTAGTCGATATCTGAATATGATCATTGACCATTTCATCTTCCTGAGACCCCGCATATCTCCTAAATGGCGTATTTTCAAAATCATTATCTGTAAGGCCAACATAAGTTTCATTGGATTCCTCATCAGAATATTGAAATTTCAGGTCCAGAATATGCTT
>NZ_JBATKE010000091.1:0-7211 GCF_049669105.1 Eudoraea sp. | reverse complement strand
TTAGCAATTTTATTTTTCACGATTTCAAACGTTTTTTCTCTATTACTATGAGCGCCCCCAGCTGGTTCCCGAACTATCTCATCTATTAGCTTTAATTTTTTCATGTCTGTTGCTGTCAGTTTTAATGCTTCAGCGGCAATTTCCTTGTACTCCCAACTTCTCCATAAAATAGAAGAACAGGATTCTGGTGATATTACAGAATACCAGGTATTTTCCAGCATCAATACCCTGTCACCTACTCCTATTCCCAGGGCACCACCTGAAGCACCTTCTCCTATGATCACCACAATAATAGGTACTTTAAGGCGGGTCATTTCCAGTATATTTCTGGCTATAGCCTCCCCTTGGCCTCGCTGTTCTGCTTCAATACCGGGATAAGCTCCGGGAGTGTCTATTAAACAAACAACGGGAATTTTAAATTTTTCAGCAGACTTCATAAGTCTTAGTGCTTTCCTATAACCTTCAGGATTGGCCATCCCAAAATTCCTGTACTGCCTGGTCTTTGTATTATATCCTTTTTGTTGGCCAATAAACATAAAACTTTGGTCCCCAATTTTACCAAGGCCACCAATCATGGCTTTGTCATCTTTCACATTCCTGTCACCATGCAATTCTAAAAAAGTATCCCCGCAAATGGCTTTAATATAATCCAAAGTATAAGGTCTGTTTGGATGTCTTGAAAGTTGTACCCTCTGCCAGGCAGAAAGATTTTTATAGATATCTTTTCGTGTTTCGTCTAATTTTTTTTCAATCTGCCGACAAGTCTCTGTTACATCAACTTCACTCTCCTCGCCAATAATCTGGCATTTCTCCAATTGCTCTACCAATTCCTTAATAGGAAGTTCAAATTCTAAATATTCCATTAAAAAAGGTTTTTGCCACTTTTAATATGGCATTAGTTTGATTGTATGAACAAATATAAAATATTATGCCGTCTTATACATTAAATTAATAAACACTTGAGAAGACCCTGTCACTTAATCCATTTCCATATTTGATTTTCTCCTATTCTTTAAGATCCCGTTAGCAATTATAGTGGCAACTATTAGTAGAGCTCCCATATAAAAAAGAGGGCTCATCTTTTCGCTTTGTCCAAAGATTAACAACGCCAGTACTATCCCATAAATTGGTTCTAAATTTATAGTTAGCATAACGGTATAAGGGCTGATAAATCTCATAACTTTTACAGCGGCAATAAAAGCATAAGCCGTGCATACAGATGCCAGTATAAAAATAAAAAACCAGTCGCTGAGAGAGAGTATAAAAAATTCACGATCAAAGGATCCGTTTATGGCCAGATAAATTGAAATAAAAAGTGCACCGCTTATTAATTCGTAAAAAGATATTGTCGACGGCTTATTTGTTTTAATCAATTGTCCGTTAATTAAGGTAAATATCGATCCCAGGAGTGCAGAAATAAGAGCCAGGCCCATACCCAGACTATAAGAAGTGCTTACATTAAAAATAAGGTACAAACCAAAAACAACCAGCAAACCAAATACAACTTCATACCAAATCATTTTCCTGCCATACCATATTGGTTCCAGAAATGCAGTAAACAATGCGCCGGTAGACATTGTTACCAATGCAATGGATACATTAGACACTTTAATTGCTTTAAAAAATGTGACCCAGTGCAACGCAATTATGACTCCAGCCGTCAACATTACCAACAACGTTTTAGCACTGACCCTAATGGAATAACGCTTAAAAAAAATAAAAACAGCAACTAAACAAGCGGCGATAAGCATTCGATACCAAACCAATGGCATGGCATCTATAGAAATTAATTTTCCAAGTACTGCCGTAAAACCCCATATAAATACAATCAGGTGAAGATGCAGGTAGTTTTTAAACTTATCGCTTGGCATTTTTAAGCAAATAAAATCCTAAAATACCAAATACCACATTAGGTATTATTACAGCCAGCAAAGGTGAAAAGCCAGATTGCTCGGCTAGAGTACCAAAAACCTTGTCAAAAAATATATAAATGAAAGCAACCCCAATTCCAAAGGCAAGGTTTACCCCCATCCCACCACGGCGTTTCACCGAAGAAACAGCCACTCCAATGACGGTTAGAATAAATGCGGTAATTGGAAGTGCCCATCGTCTGTATTTTACCAAAATATAGGTGTTTATATTGGATGCCCCTTTATTTTTCTGAACCTCAATAAATTCATTAAGTTCGAATAAATTCTTGGTCTCAGCTACATAGGATACCGGTGTTAAATCTTCAATATTGAATATAAATAAAGTATCCAGTCTCCTCTTTTTCTCAATAATCTCATTATTCGCCCTTATCTTACGTTTCATGTATGACGTTAATCTATATAGGCTGTCTTTTGGTACCCAACGGATATTACTGGCAGATATCTTATAATCCAGTTGATTTTGATCATTAAAGTGTTCAAAAGTAAAATTATAACCTATCCTTCTTGCCGGATCGAAACTGCTGACATAAATAAAATCACTCTCATTCAGTTGGTTAAAAATATTGCTCGTAATCCGGTCTTTATTACCTCTTTTTAAATATTCAAACTTAAACTCATTGTACCCTTTACTCGCATTAGGCACAATGAACATTCCCATAAAAAACATCATTACAGCAATTATACTTGCCCCTATCCAGTAAGGTCGCAAAAAGCGGTTATATGAAACTCCGGAACTTAGAATAGCCACTATTTCGGTATTATTGGCCAATTTTGAAGTAAAGAAAATAATAGATAAAAACAAAAAGATAGGAAACAACAAACTACCAATGTATATCGTAAAATTAAGGTAGTAGATAATTATTTCATTCAGAGGAGCTTCATTATCAATCATCTTCCCTATCTGCTCCGCCAGATTAAGCATAATACCAATTGGCACAAACAGCAACAACATCGTTCCAAAAGTGGCCAGATACCGTTTTAATATGTATTTGTCTAAAATTGTCATGCTTATAGCCTCTTATCCATTTGCCGAACCATCTGATCTTTCCAGTTTGAAAAAGTTCCTTCCAAAATATGCTTTCTGGCCTCTCTAACTAATCGTATATAAAAACCAAGGTTGTGAATCGTGGCAATTTGTTTCCCCAAATATTCATTTGCCGCAAATAAATGACGTAAATATGCTTTCGTATATTCTTTATCAACAAAGGTAGTACCCTCCTCATCAATCAGGGAAAAATCATTCTCCCATTTTTTATTTTTGATATTAATAGTCCCATGTGCGGTAAACAGCATACCGTTCCTTGCATTTCTGGTGGGCATAACACAATCAAACATATCTATTCCTAATGCAATGTTTTCTAAAATATTAATTGGTGTACCCACACCCATAAGGTAACGCGGCTTATCCTTAGGTAAGATATTACAAACTACCTCGGTCATGGCATACATTTCCTCTGCCGGTTCTCCCACAGAAAGGCCGCCTATGGCATTTCCTTCTGCCCCGGCATTTGCAATGTACTCTGCAGACTGAATGCGCAGGTCTTTATAAGTAGATCCTTGAACTATTGGAAAAAACGACTGAGAAAAACCATATTTAAAGGGTAAATTCTCCAAATGCCTTATACACCTGTCTAACCATCTATGCGTCATGTTCATAGATTGCTTTGCATAATTGTAATCGCATGGATATGGCGTACATTCATCAAAGGCCATAATAATATCTGCACCAATTGCCCTTTGGATTTCCATAACATTTTCAGGAGTAAACATGTGTAAAGAGCCATCAATATGAGATTTGAACTTTACGCCTTCTTCCTTTATTTTCCTGTTGGCAGAGAGGGAGTATACCTGGTAACCCCCGCTGTCAGTGAGAATATTTCTATCCCAACCCATAAACTTATGAAGTCCGCCTGCCTGCTCTAAAATGGAGATTTTTGGCCTTAAGAATAAATGGTAGGTATTACTTAAAATAATATCTGGATCAATTTCATCACGAAGTTCTCTCTGATGTACCCCTTTTACAGATGCTGCAGTTCCAACAGGCATAAATATTGGAGTCTTAATTACACCATGGTCCGTTACTATTTCGCCGGCACGGGCCGCTGTCCCAGGATCTGTATGTTCTAATTTAAACTTCAAAGCAAGATTTCAATGGCAAATATACTCAACTGACCTGCATAAAATACTTAACAAAAAAATAAAGTTCTGCAAAGGGCTCAAACGTTAATAAATTATTATAACTACTCTTGTGCAGGCAAAAGTTTGCCATTACATTTGACGCTGATAAAACAGAGATAAAATGTCAGAAATAAAGGAATTACAGGATCTTGTTTCACAGGTTCGTAGAGACATTGTACGCATGGTACACAAAGTGAATTCTGGTCACCCGGGAGGCTCTCTGGGGTGTACAGAATTTATGGTAGCATTGTATTATGAAATTATGGACTTAAAAGAAGGTTTTGATATGAATGGACGTGATGAAGATATTTTCTTTTTATCTAACGGCCATATTTCTCCGCTTTTTTATAGTGTACTGGCCAGACGTGGTTACTTCCCGGTTGAAGAATTACAAACATTTAGATTATTGAATTCCCGCCTGCAAGGTCATCCTGCTACACATGAAGGGCTGCCCGGGGTGCGTATTGCTTCTGGCTCCTTAGGGCAGGGTATGTCTGTTGCTATAGGTGCAGCATTGGCTAAAAAATTAAATAAGGATGAACACCTCATATATAGCCTGCATGGCGATGGCGAATTACAAGAGGGCCAGAATTGGGAAGCGATAATGTATGCCGCAGGAAATAAGGTTGATAACTTAATAGCCACCATTGATCATAATGGTCAGCAAATTGATGGTGCCACCTCTGATGTATTACCTATGGGTGACTTAAGGAAAAAGTTTGAAGCTTTTGGATGGGATACCCTGGAAATTAAAAATGGGAATAATCTGGAGGACATTATCAAAGGGCTCAAAGAAGCGAAGCAAAGAACGGGTAAAGGCAAACCGGTTTGTGTAATCATGGATACTGTAATGGGTCATGGAGTAGATTTTATGATGTATACACATGCATGGCATGGTAAAGCACCCAATGATGCACAATTAGAAATTGCATTAAACCAGAATCCGGAAACACTCGGGGACTATTAATCCTCAATACGAAAAATCGAATTAATGAAAAAGTATATAGATCAAGGAAAGAAGGACACGAGAAGTGGTTACGGAGCCGGTATGACCGTGCTCGGTCGTACAAATCCAAAAGTAGTAGCTCTTTGTGCTGATTTGGTAGGTTCTCTCAAAATTCAGGAATTCATAGATGAAAATCCTGAACGCTTTTTTCAGGTTGGAATCGCTGAAGCAAATATGATGGGCATTGCAGCCGGACTTACCATTGGGGGATATATTCCTTTTACCGGTACTTTTGCCAACTTTTCTACCGGCAGGGTTTATGATCAGATCAGGCAGTCCATAGCCTATTCCCATAAGAATGTTAAGATATGTGCTTCACACGCCGGTATTACTCTTGGCGAAGACGGAGCTACCCACCAAATACTGGAGGACATTGGGCTAATGAAAATGCTGCCTGGAATGACAGTTATCAATCCTTGTGATTTTAATCAAACGAAAGCCGCTACCATAGCAATCGCAGAGCACGAAGGACCGGTATATTTAAGATTTGGAAGACCTGCTGTGCCTAATTTTACACCTGCGGATCAAAATTTTGAGATTGGAAAAGCTCTGCTGCTCAATGAAGGAACTGATGTTACCATTGTGGCTACCGGACATTTAGTCTGGCAATCTTTGATTGCCGCTGAAAATTTGGAAAATCAGGGTATTTCGGCAGAGGTAATTAATATACATACTATTAAGCCATTAGATGAGGAAGCCATAATTAATTCTGTAAAAAAGACCGGTGCTATAGTAACTGCTGAAGAACACAATTATTTTGGTGGACTTGGAGAAAGTGTAGCGAGAACTTTAACCACCAGATATCCTGTGCCTCAGGAGTTTATTGCCACTCAGGACACCTTTGGTGAAAGTGGAACACCCGATCAATTAATGGAAAAATATGGTTTGAATGATAAAGCTATTGAAAGGGCCGTTTTCAAAGTAACAAAGCGAAAATCCGTACATTAGCAAAGGACTTATAAATTGAACACACTATGAAACACGTAATATTTTTGGGGCTCCTGCTCCTCGGATGTATCTCCTATGCCCAAAGTGGCGGTTCCGGATTTGGGATTAGGGCCGGAGTGAATTTCACAAATACTGGGAAAATAAGCGTCGATGATATAACTACCCTGCAGCCGGATGGAAAATTAGGGTATCATGTCGGGATCTGGGGTCGCCTGGGCGACACTGCTTATATGCGGCCGGAACTCGTCTTCACCGAAATCAATTCTTCCTATAGCGGTGAAGGATTTGACGAAGATTTCAAGATGCAAAAACTGGATCTTCCGATTCTGTTCGGTCACAAGTTTCTGGGAATTTTTCACGGCTTTATCGGTCCGGCCTTTCAATATGTGCTTAGTACAGATTTAAAAGATATCGAACTCAGCGATGTCGAAAATGAATTTTCAGTTGGATTCCAGATCGGAGGTGGCGTGAACTTTGGGAAAATCGGTATTGACCTGAGGTATGAAAGGGGTTTCAGCCCCAACTACATAAACCTGATCGGGGATGTCGAAGGAGTTCGTCTGGACACCCGACCCACCCAGTTGATACTCGGGCTATCCTATAAATTTTGAGGTAATTGTAGGCGGTCCTGAGCTTTCAGACCGATATATCTGAAGAAGTTTTCGCGCGGACAGATCAGGTTATTTTTAGCTTATCTTTCAAATTCTAGCTAATTCTTTTACATAATAAAAAAGCCCGCAAAGATGCGGGCTTTTTAGTTAATACTATTCTTTCAATTAGCTATCCGCATCCAGATAATCGGGGGTTCCGTCTCCATCCGAATCGGGAAAGGAAATATTCCCTCCTGCGTCAATAACTATTTCATCTCTGGTAAGAATACCATCCTGATCGTCATCACGATCTAAATGATTTGGAACAAACCCGAATCCAGAGGACAGTTCAGTACTTGCATCCGTATTATCATCAGAAAGATTTCCATTATTATTCAAATCTTCCATTATAGAAGGAATTCCATCATTATCGTAATCCGTAGCTTATATAAATAAACCGGTATTTACCTGAAAAACAAGTATGTCATAATTAAAGATACCGCTACCTAATGGCGGGTTATTAAACTACGCCAATCCGGAAGGTATAAACATTAATCC
>NZ_JBATKE010000090.1:0-13447 GCF_049669105.1 Eudoraea sp. | reverse complement strand
TGTGAAATTTATTGAGGCCTATGAAGCAGAGGGAATCCCATTATGGGGACTTACCATTCAAAATGAACCCATGGCTGTTCAACGATGGGAATCTTGTATTTATACTGCCGAGGAAGAACGCGATTTTTTAAAAAATTATTTGGGACCTACCCTGGAAAAAGAGGGTATGGGAGATAAAAATATAATTGTTTGGGATCACAACCGCGATCTGTTATTTCAAAGGGCCAGCGTTATTTTAAATGACCCTGAAGCTGCTAAATATGTTTGGGGTACAGGATTTCACTGGTATGAAGACTGGAAAGATGGTATTCCCATGTTTAACAATGTTAAAAATGTAAATGAAACTTTTCCTGATAAGAATTTAATTTTTACAGAAGGCTGTAACGAAGGTTATGATATTGCCAAAATTGAGGAAGAACGACTTGCAGAACGCTATGGAAGGTCTATGATAAATGATTTTAACAATGGAACGGTGGCATGGACAGACTGGAATATTCTTTTGGATGAAACAGGTGGCCCCAACCATGTGGGTAATTTATGTTTTGCTCCGGCACATGGAGACACCAAAACAGGAGAACTTATATTAACGTATTCCTACTATTACATAGGGCATTTTTCTAAATTTATTCGCCCCGGCGCAAAAAGGATCAGTAGCGTTTCGAACTCAAATTCTTTATTGTCAACTGCATTTGTAAATGTAGATGGTAGTCTGGTGATCGTTGCAATGAATCAAAGTGATGTACCCTTAGAATATGGCATTACTATGAATTCAAAAACTGCAAAAATTGAAATTCCGGCTCATGGAATACAGACCATTGTGATGTCTGAAGAATAAATTCCCTTTTTATTAAAAGTACCAAAACAAAAATATAACCAAACCAAGAACCAATACCATGGAAGAATCAGATAAAGTTATTAAAATGAATAAATCCTATACCATTCTCATAAGCCTGATAGTTGCTTTGGGAGGGTTTTTACTGGGATTTGATAGCGCCGTTATTTCCGGTGCAGTTAAAGGAATAACTATCTATTTTGAAATGACAGAATGGATGCTCGGATTTTCTGTGGGCTGTGTCGTTTTTGGTGCCATGGCAGGTAATTTAATGGCCGGGCCTTTGAGTGATAAGTACGGCCGGAAAAATGTCTTGATTTTTGTTGCCGCACTTTTTACAATCTCTGCTTCCTGGTCCGCCTTGGCAACAGGATATACAGAATTTATTATCGCCCGAATTATTGGAGGTGTTGGAATTGGTGGCGCCATACTAATTGCACCTATTTATATTGCAGAAATAGCACCTCCTAAACTTAGGGGTAGTCTGGTTTCATTTAATCAATTGAACATCGTTATCGGTATATCCGTTGCCTATTTCTCTAATTACTTTCTTGTAGATATGGGTGAAAATAGCTGGAGATATATGTTGGGGGTTGAAGCCATTCCGGCAGCCATTTATTTTTTGGCCCTTTTTACGGTGCCAAAAAGCCCACGTTGGTTAATTACTAAATTAAACCAGGTTGCACTGGCAAGAAAGATCCTTGTGAAGATAGGTGGAGAGGAATATGCTGAGGTGACTATCGCCGAGATTCAACGCGGGGTTGCGAAGAAAGAGGAAAAAGGCAAATTAGCCGATCTGTTTAGTAACAGAAACCGTACGATAATGATCATTGCCCTGGGGATTGCCTTTTTTCAACAAATCACGGGTATAAATGCAGTCTTCTACTATGCGCCCACCATATTTGAACAGGCTGGTGGAAGTACAGATTCCTCTTTTCTGCAAGCTATTGTCGTAGGGCTTACCAACCTGGTATTCACTCTGGTAGCCATATGGTTAATTGACAGGCTGGGACGTAAACCCCTTTTGTTAATAGGTACTACTTTTATGACTATTGCCCTTTTAATGGCGGCATTTGCATTTAATAATGCCACCTATGATTTTAATGACGATACCCTGGCTAAAATAAGTAATGAGGAAATTAGAACAGCATTGACAGATTTCAATGGAAAGTCGTTCGATAGCCAGGCCGCCCTTTTCGAGGAAGTAGAACCTGCGATGGATCAGGACCTGTTCCTCAAGTTCAAAAGAAATGAAATAACAAACTTCATTCAAGTGAATGCTACCTTAGTGCTTATAGCCATCCTCTTGTATGTGGCATCTTTTGCCATTTCGCTCGGACCGGTTATGTGGACCCTTATTTCAGAAATATTCCCGACCAAAGTAAAAGGAATTGCCATTTCTGTGGTGGGCTTCTTTAACTCATTGGTCAGTTTTTCGGTTACCCAGGTATTCCCCTGGGAATTATCCAACCTGGGTCCAACAGCTACGTTTGCCATTTACGCTTTATTATCCTTCTGTGCGATCTTCTTTGTGTATAAATTCGTAATCGAAACAAAAGGAAAAACCTTAGAAGAAGTTCAGGAAGTATTAATTAGAAAATAGATTTTAAAATGAGAAGTATTGTATGTATAGTTTGTTTGTTCTTGCTTTTGTCCTGCAAGGATAAATCAGAGAAAAAAGAAGTTGAGGTAACTGCTGCTGCGGTTGAAATGCCAGCTAAAGTAGTCGTAAATAAGGAGGCAGGTAAATTTGTGCTAAGGGTTAATAATGAACCTTTTTATATTAAAGGCGCAGGCCTGGAGTTTGGTAATGTGCCTGCACTTGCAAGCCATAATGCGAATTCGTTCCGAACCTGGCGCACAGAAAATGGTCAGAAATCCGGAAAGGAAGTGCTTGATGAGGCTTATGAAAATGGCATCATGGTAACTATGGGGATTGAAGTAGGACGGGAGAGACATGGTTTTGATTATGATGATCCCGAAGAAGTAAACAAACAGTTATTAGAAATAAAGGAACAGGTATTAGCTTTAAAGGACCATCCTGCATTATTGATTTGGGGAATAGGAAACGAGTTAAACCTCCATTATGAGAATCCGAAAGTTTGGGATGCGGTGAATGAAATTTCAGAAATGATCCACGAAGTAGATCCAAACCACCTTACCACCACAAGTTTGGCGGGTATTGGCGAAAAGGAAGTAAAGTATATCAAAGAGCGGTGTCCGGATCTGGATATTTTATCCGTGCAGATGTATGGTGATTTACCTCAAGTGCCTCGCCTCATAAGAGAATACGGTTGGGAAGGACCTTATATGGTAACAGAATGGGGGGCAACCGGTCATTGGGAGGTGCCTAAAACTGCATGGGAAGCACCCATTGAGCAAAATAGTACCGTAAAAGCGAACAATTATTTACAGCGCCATGAGAAAGGCATTGCTTCTGATACCACGCAGTGTATTGGCTCCTATGTTTTTCTATGGGGTAATAAACAAGAAAGAACCCCAACCTGGTACGGGATCTTTTTAGAAGATGGCAAGGAAACAGAGTCCGTGGATGTCATGCATTATATTTGGAATGGTCAATGGCCGGAAAACAGGACACCCGTTATAGAAAACTACACCCTGGACGGGAAGGTTGCCTTAGACAATGTTTATTTAGAAGAAGAAGGAGAATATAGTGCTACCATAGAAATTATGGATTATGAGAATGATCCTTTAACCTATAGCTGGGAAATTCTACCCGAAAGTACAGACCTGCAGGATGGAGGAGATGAGGAGTCAAGGCCGGAAACCATTGAAGGACTCGTGGTCTCGCAGGAAGAAGGAACAGTAGTATTTAAGGCTCCGGGGAAAGGACCTTACCGCTTGTTCGTTTATGTGAATGATGGTCAAAACCATTCGGCAACAGCCAATATTCCTTTTATGGTTAAATAAGATTAAATAATTGATGGCTTGACAGAGAATACATCAGATAGTTATGTAACACTTGAACTTCCTGTACAATGGGGTAATATGGATGCTGCACAACACGTGAACAACACGGTTTACCTGCGTTGGATGGAATCTGCAAGGATTGAGATGTTTAAAAAAATGCATGGAGGAGATTTCAAGTTTAGGAAAATAGTTCCTATTCTGGCCTGGCAGGATTGTAAATATATCTTTCCGGTGACCTATCCGGACACCGTTGTGATTAGTTTGGATATCATTGAATTGATGGAAGATCGGGTGCTTTGTGAAGGCAAAATCTAAAGCAAAAATCACGATCGGCTCGCAGCCATCTCCAAGACCTTGTTAATGGCTTATGACATGGAGGAATTAAAAAAAACACCCTTTTCCTGAAGCCTGGAGAAAAACGTTCATCGATTATTACGGAGAATCCATTTTAAAATAACTAGAAAAGTAGTTTAATAAAACGATTTTATTATTTAATCCGATTATAGTACAGGCCGGGACCATCACAGGGGGCAGATCCCCCCCTAAGAGAAGTGGTTGTGGGCATGAATAATGTTTCCAGTAGTTTTTCTCCGGTACAACTTTCTATTAAAATCGTCTCCGAATCATAGGTCAGGTTTAAATAGGTCTCTCCTTCCTTTTCACTAAAAGAAAAATCACCTGCACCCTCAATTCTCACCTCATCAAATCGCCTTACTTTTAAAAACCGCCCATCGCTTTCTAAAGTTAAAGTCTCTTGCCAGGTCATATCACTGCCTGTAAGTAAAACAGGGGATAAGCCTCCGGACATTCCTGTCAATTCCCATTCCTGTGGAAAGCTTTTAATATCAAAAACGTTCTCTGAATCGTCATTATTCGTGCAGGCAACAATCAACAGGGACAAAAGCAAGGCGCACTTTTTTATCATCACAAAGAGTTTAAACTGTAGATGCAGAAGCAGTTGTCTGGTTGCTTATTTCAAACTGTAGTTGTAAAGCAAAATGACATATTCCAAACTGTGGCTTGCGAAATGAATATAAATTGTTCTATCTTGTTTCAAAGAAAATTATAGTTCAAAAAAACGATAAATACCAGACATAAAAACCTCTTTAAGTCATTTACTTCTTTGGAGGTTTTTATTTTCAAATAAAAAGAATCAACTATGAATCCAGAGCAACAATATATTGGAGAAGCCTTAGCTCATTTAGAAACCCACGAAGTAAATGGGGAATATGTGAATTTTGAAAATGAGGATTATTACAAAATCTCCAACAGTAATAATTTAAGGCCCTTTTTTATGAGCATAGTAAGTGATTCCAATCACTGGATGTTTATATCAAGCAATGGTGCCCTAACCGCAGGAAGAAAGGATAGTGAATCTTCCCTTTTCCCGTATTATACCGATGATAAAATAACCGAATCTCTGGAGGTAACCGGTAGTAAAACCTTGTTGCAGCTTCATTTGGAGGGCAAGTCCATTTTATGGGAACCTTTTTCTGACAGGTATGAAGGCCTTTATACCATCACCAGAAATCTCTACAAAAACAACACTGGCAATAAGATCATCTTTGAAGAAATTAACGAGGATCTGGGCCTCACCTTCCGATACCAATGGAACTCCAGCAATAAATTCGGATTTGTCAGAAAAGCCAGCCTGATCAACAATACCAAAAAAGACCTGAAGCTCACCCTTCTGGACGGTTTGCAGAACATACTGCCCTATGGAGTGAATACCGATCTGCAAAATGGCCGGAGTAACCTGGTGGATGCATATAAAAAGAGTGAATTAGAGTCGGATACCGGCCTGGGCATCTTTGCCCTGAGTGCCATTATTGTAGACAAGGCAGAGCCAAGCGAAGCCCTTAAGGCTACCATTGCCTGGTCTGTGGGTTTAGAAAAGCCAATGTATCTGGTCTCCTCTTTACAACTCAATGATTTTAGACGGGGTAAGAGCCTCAGGAACGAAACCGATATCAAAGCAGAAAAAGGAGCCTATTTCATTAGTTCAAATTTAAATTTGGCCGCAGCATCGCAAAAAGATTGGATGCTGGTTGCTAATGTAAACCAGGGACCCGCCCAGGTGATGGACATTAAAGAACAATTAAAAAGCCCTAAAGATCTCGCTCAGGCAGTAGACAAGGATATAGCCCTGGGCACCCAAAACCTGATTGATTTGGCTGCCGCAGCAGACGGTTTACAGCTAACCAGTGATAAGCTGCGCACCGCCAGGCACTATTCCAACGTGCTGTACAACATCATGCGTGGGGGTATTTTTGATAAGAATTATGAGATTCAAAAAAAGGATTTCACCACCTATCTGCAGAAGGCCAACAAAAAAGTCTGGAAAAACAATAAGGCGGAGATAATCGCTTTGCCTTCAACTTTCTCTTTGAAAACCTTGCACCAACTCGCTTTAGAGAACACGGACCGGGATTTCAAAAGGTTGTGTTTTGAGTATATGCCTCTAAAATTCAGTCGCCGGCATGGAGACCCAAGCAGGCCCTGGAACAAGTTTTCCATAAATACCCAAAGTGAAGTAGATGGATCTAATATTTTGGATTATCAGGGGAACTGGCGGGATATTTTCCAAAACTGGGAAGCCCTTGCGCATTCCTATCCGGAATTTATAGACAGTATGATCCATAAATTCTTAAATGCCACAACTTTTGAAGGCTACAACCCCTACCGTGTGACCAAAGATGGGTTTGACTGGGAGATCATAGAACCGGACGATCCTTGGTCCTATATTGGGTACTGGGGTGATCATCAGATCATTTACCTTCTAAAATTTCTGGAGTTTATACAAGACTATTATCCCTCCAGACTGGAAAGCTATTTTAATCAGGATCTTTTTGTATATGCCAATGTTCCTTATAAGATTAAAAGTTATCAGGACACGCTTAAAAACCCCAAGGATACCATTGATTTTGATCATGTGCTAAGCGAAGAGATCTTTAAAAGGAAAGAGGAGATGGGTGCAGACGGGGCCCTTTTGACCGATAATAGCGGGGAGATATATAAGGTAAATCTCCTGGAAAAATTGCTGGTCACCCTAATGGCAAAATGCTCCAACTTTATTCCGGAAGCCGGGATCTGGCTCAATACCCAAAGGCCGGAATGGAATGATGCCAATAATGCTTTGGTAGGGAATGGGGTCTCTATGGTGACCCTCTACTATATAAGACGGTTTTTAAGTTTCTTTCAAAGCACGCTTAAAAAGGCCTCTTTTACCGAGCTAGCCTTATCTAAAGAATTGATTACCTTTTTCGAGGGGCTTGCCACCACTTTGGAAACCTATAAAGACACCTTAAAAGGCAAGATCTCGGATACCGAAAGAAAGTTGATATTAGATGGCCTGGGGCAGGCGGGGAGCAACTATAGAGCCACTATATATGAGAACGGCTTTAGCGGGTCCCGGAAAAATATTTCCAAAGCCGATCTGCTGAATTTTATAGAAGTGGCCTTAGCGTATATGGATCATGCTATAGACGCCAATAAAAGGGCAGATAAGATGTACCATGCCTATAACCTGATGTCTGTGGGAAATGACAAGGAGATTTCTGTTTCTTATTTAAGTGAAATGCTGGAAGGGCAGGTTGCGGTACTGTGTTCTGGTTACCTTTCCTCAGAAGCCTCCCTGGAAGTGCTCGATGCTTTAAAGGCCAGCAGCCTGTTTAGGGAAGATCAATACAGTTATATCTTATATCCGGACAAGGATTTGCCACGCTTTGTGGATAAGAATAAAATCCCTTCAGAAAAAGTAGCCCAGTCTAAGCTGATGCAGCAATTGTTGAAGGATGGGAATACTACGGTCCTGGAACAGGATGTGGCCGGCGACTACCATTTTAACGGGACTTTTAATAATGCCGACAGCCTTAAAAAAGCACTGGCGGAACTGCCTGAAGGGCCATACAAAAAGCTCATTGAGGAGGAACAGCAATTACTCTTAGACATTTTTGAAGAGGTGTTTGATCACAAATCTTTTACAGGAAGATCCGGGACGTTCTTTGGCTATGAGGGGCTTGGGTCTATCTACTGGCATATGGTTTCCAAATTGCTGCTGGCGGTGATGGAGTACTGTTTAAAAGCCATAGAAGAAGGCGAAGACAAGACAATCATTGGTAGATTAATAGATCATTACTACGAAATAAATGCGGGGATAGGAGTACATAAATCCCCGGAGCTATATGGGGCATTCCCAACAGATCCTTATTCCCATACCCCGGCCGGGAAGGGCGCCCAGCAACCCGGGATGACCGGCCAGGTAAAAGAAGATATTTTAAGCAGGATGGGAGAATTGGGCGTAGCGGTTAAGGAGGGCAAAATTACCTTTAGCCCAGGGTTTTTTAACAAAGCCGAGTTTTTAAAAGCCCCTGCTACTTTTTCTTATGTGGATGTTGATTTTAAGCCTCAGCAAATAGCCCTGGAAAAAAACAGGCTTTGCTTTACCTATTGTCAGGTTCCAGTGGTCTATAAACTTGCCGAACAGGAGGGCCTTGAAGTATTTTATACAAACCTATCCTCAAGGAAGTTCGAAAGCTTAGAGCTTGATGCCGATACGAGCCAACAGCTTTTTGAAAGGACAGGGGAGGTGAAGCATATTGTAGTTTCTCTTATTAAAAATTAGCACAAATATTTATAGACGGTTATGAACTTTGTGGATACAGAGACTATATCTGAGAAATTATACAATGTGTATTAATATAGCATAAAGTACTAGATAACTGGTAAGCGCTAACTATCTTGGGTATCCTCTAAATACATTATATTAGTTTACATAAGCGAGATATAGTTAATAACCATATCCCATTGTTAGTAGTCACTGGATTATCATATAATAATGTTTTTAAACAGACAAGTCACCTTAATATTGGTTATCAACTTTGTGCTTAATTTCAATTTGAGTGCACAGAAAGGTCAATTACTAATTGATTTAAAGGTTAATAGTGAAATTCTACAAAAAGAAATACAATATAATATCTATTTGCCCGCTGGATATGATTCGAGCCTGAAGAAATATCCTGTTCTTTATCTTTTGCATGGAAGCGGACCTCAACCAAATGCACATCATACCTGGTTTAATAGAATGAACATTCAAGAGGTAATGGATTCTGGAATCAATACCGGTAAAATTATTCCAATGATAGTAGTGATGCCAGACGCTGAAGTAACTTTTTACATGAACAATATCAATGGAGAATACCAATACGAAGATTATTTTATTAGCGAATTAATACCTTTTATTGAAGAAGAATATAAAAGCCAAAACGATAAAAAATTTAGAGGAATTGCCGGCGGTTCGATGGGAGGATACGGAGCCATAGTTTACAGCCTACACCACCCTGATTTATTTAGTGTTTGCGCTTCAATGGCTGCAGCTATCCGGACCGACAAACAAATTAGAGAAATGCCATTTGAAAAATTTCAGTATAACTATCGAAGTGCTTTAGGAAATATCAAGGAAGGTGCTGAAAGAATTACGGAATTTTGGAATTCATATAGTGTTCTAAATCTAATTGATAATACATCTATGGAGAGATTAAACCAGGTAAAGTATTATGTAGATATAGGTGATGATGATCATTTATACAAAGGAAATTCTCTTTTTCATATTCGTATGAGAGATTTAGAAATACCACATGAATATAGAGTGCGAGATGGGAAACATAATTGGGACTATTTCAACGAAGCACTCGTCCATGTAATAGCCTTTATCAGCGAAGAATTCAATAATAGATGAACGACTACTAACATTATGTATTTAATCATAGCCACGCAAAACTAGCACACAAACCAAAGCTACGATTCATACATGAGACCGTTGGCAACCATTAAAAAAGAACTAATTCAACTTCAATAAAAAAATGAAAACAAGAATAAATTTAATTGTAATATTACTCTTGCTGCTTTTGGGTAATTCTTGTAAGCATGAACAAACTACAAAAATTGCATCTGATCCAGCAGCTATTGAATTAAAAGAGGTTAAAGAATTATTACAGGAACTTGACGACCAATTCTCGGAAAGTTTTAATAATGCAGATTCAATAGCTCTAGCCAAACATTACGCAACAGAAGGAACTTGGGGCGCAATTAAGGGAAAAGAAAATCTGATTTCCGCTTGGGGGAAATCAATCCGATATGCCAATAAAAATGGCATACCAAATGTCAAATTCAAAATCAGTTCTGTTTTCAATGACGGGGAATTTATGGTTGAAATAGGTAGTTATGAATTTTCAGATTTGAACAATACTGTTAAAAGTACAGGGAAATACCTTGTGGTTCGGAAACTTGAAGAAGGCAAATGGAAAATGTATCGTGATATTGGTCTTTAAAAAACGAACACACAACATTGGCTCCTATGAAAAGCCCTAGTCCATCCCGATAGCTTCTCCTTCGTAATACTATGGAGAAGGAGCTATCGGGACTCTAAAGTTAAATAATATTTTCTTTTTTACTTAAACCACCTTTTTTTCTTTTAATATAACTTGCTCAGCATCCTATATGTGATCGACCCTTGTTCCAGGTCGTCACCAGCATCTGTATTGTCAAAAGTTATAACAGAACCGGTCACTTGCTATAAATGTGATTCCGCCAGGATCGCTTGCGCATAGCCAGAGCTGAGCAAAGCCGGTCGCCCAGGTAAACACACTTTACACTGGCCATTATAGGGCATTAAACATGGCAGTAAAAAAATACATAAAGTCACCAAACCCCCGTATAGGAATTAAAGAATTTCAACTGGTTTGTGTTTTTAAAATCAGGTAACGTTTGCCTGAAAGCACCTCTTTCAAGACGTTTTTAGCCTAGTAAAAGCCAAAATTTGCACAAAACTTCTAAGAACATTTGTTTACTTTTAATCTGTATTTAGCCCTGGTGAAAAAACGCATTTCGAGGGCAACAGATTAAACAAAACCACAATGAGATACGGCAATTTTGATGACGAAAACCGGGAATATGTAATTACCAATCCTAAAACTCCATATCCCTGGATCAATTACCTGGGGAACGAGGATTTCTTCTCACTTACCTCCAATACAGGTGGAGGGTACACCTTTTATAAGGACGCAAAATTTCGTAGGTTAACCCGCTATAGATATAATAATATTCCGGTAGATAACGGGGGTAAATATTTTTATATCAAGGATGGAGATGCTACCTGGTCTCCCGGCTGGAAACCCGTCAAAACCGAACTGGACCATTATGAATGCCGCCATGGCATGAGCTATACCAAATTCAAGGGTTCTAAAAATAAACTGGAAGTAGAAGTACTGCAATTTATCCCGCTGGGCTTCTGGGGGGAAATTCAGAAAGTAAGCCTAAAGAATGCATCCTCCAAAACTAAAAATATAAAGTTGTTTTCTTTTATAGAATGGTGCTTGTGGAATGCTGAGGACGACATGACCAATTTTCAGCGAAATTTTTCCACGGGTGAAGTTGAAGTAAAAGACTCCGTAATTTATCATAAAACTGAATTTAAGGAACGCCGGAACCATTATGCATTTTATTCGGTAAACAGCCCCATTGATGGCTTTGATACCGACAGAGAAATTTTTGTGGGCCTTTACAATGGTTTAGATACTCCCGAGGTGGTGAGCGAAGGAAAATCAAAAAATTCAGTAGCGCACGGCTGGTCCCCAATTGCATCACATTGCCTGGAGATTGAACTTAAACCGGGCGAGGACAAAGAATTGATATTTATGCTGGGTTACGTTGAGGTGGAGAAGGACAATAAATGGGAAAGCAAGTCGGTCATTAACAAGAAGCCTGCAAAGGATATGATTTCGGCTTATGATACATCAGAAAAAGTAAATAAAGCCCTTGAGGAGTTGAGAACCTACTGGGATAATCTTCTGGGAAAGATATCCATTGAATCTGAAGACCCCCGTTTAGACAGGATGGTAAATATCTGGAATCAATACCAGTGTATGGTCACATTTAATATGTCTCGCTCGGCCTCTTTCTTTGAATCGGGTATTGGTCGTGGGATGGGATTTCGGGATTCGAATCAGGATCTTATCGGATTTGTACATCAAATTCCTGAAAGAGCGCGCGAACGTATTTATGACATTGCCTCAACCCAATTTGAAGATGGTTCCTGTTATCATCAGTATCAGCCACTCACTAAAAAAGGCAATGCCGCGGTAGGAGGCAACTTTAATGATGATCCCCTTTGGTTAATACTCTCTACTACGGCTTATATAAAAGAAACAGGTGACTTTTCCCTATTGGATGAAATGGTGCCCTTTGATAATGATGCCAGTCGGGCGAAAACCCATTTTGAACATTTAAAAGCTTCTTTTTACCATGTGGTACATAATTTAGGCCCGCATCAACTACCACTAATAGGCAGAGCAGATTGGAACGACTGTCTTAATTTAAATTGTTTCTCTGAGGATCCTAATGAATCCTTTCAAACTACCGAAAACCAAAAAGGAGGTAACGCAGAATCTTTAATGATTGCGGGGCTATTTGTGGTATACGGAAAAGAATATGTAAAACTTTGTAAGCGTATTGGAAAAGAGAAGGAAGCTACAGAGGCTCAGGTTCATGTAGATGCCATGGTTGAAGCTGTAAAAGAACACGGCTGGGATGGGGAATGGTACTTGCGTGCATACGATTATTTTGGCAATAAAGTAGGATCTTCAGAAAATGAAGAAGGAAAGATCTTTATTGAGTCTCAGGGTTGGTGTACAATGGCCGAAATTGGTAAAGACGATGGCATGGTAGAAAAATCTTTAAATGCAGTGAAGGAGCATCTGGATTGTCAATACGGAATTGTCCTGAATTATCCGGCCTTTACGAAGTATTATATAGAGTACGGTGAGATTTCAACTTATCCCGCGGGCTATAAGGAAAATGGGGGTATCTTTTGTCATAACAACCCCTGGATTATGATTGGAGAAACTATGCTGGGGCGCGGGGATCAGGCTTATGATTATTACACAAAAATAGCACCTAGTTTCCTGGAAGATTTATCGGAACTGCACAAAGTGGAGCCCTATGTCTATTGCCAGATGATTGCGGGGAAAGAAGCACATAAGCCGGGGGAGGCAAAAAATTCATGGCTGTCGGGTACGGCCTCCTGGAATTTCTATGCGATTACACAGCATATATTGGGGATCAGCCCTGAATACGACGGCTTGGCTATTAACCCCTGTATCCCCTCTAAATGGGATGGGTTTAAGATGAAAAGGGTGTTTAGGGATGTTACGTATAATATCCATGTTAAGAACCCGGATCATATAAGCAAAGGGATAAAAAAAATTCTGGTAAATGGGACACCCATTAATTCCAATATTGTTCCCATTCTGGAAAAGGGTAAGGAACATTCTGTGGAAGTGATAATGGGATAATGAATTTAAACAGACGCATTAATTAATGAGGAAGTTTGTTTTTTAGTACACCGTATACAAATGTTCCAAATACTGCTGCTGCAATAACAATCAGCATACTTATTACCCCCGTGCCAAACAGAACATACAAGGGCCCGGGGCATGCACCTGCAAGTGCCCAACCAAAACCGAAAACAGTGCCACCTACAATATAACGAACAAAGCCACTGTCTTTTGGAATCAGATATATTTGATTCCCTTAAATATTTTTCACGCCAAATACTTTAAATAACCAAACAAATAAAGCGCCCAAAAACACTGCAGAACCAATGATACCGTACATATGAAACGACTG